>CAKQXZ010000036.1 GCA_934292955.1 uncultured Clostridia bacterium | reverse complement strand
ATCGTAGAGTACGGAACTGCGGAAGACGTGTTCTACAGCCCTGCGCATCCGTACACATGGGCGTTGCTTGCTTCCATGCCCGACCTTGATACCAAAGAAAAACTCGAAGCGATCCCCGGCACGCCGCCGAACATGATAACCCCGCCTAAGGGAGACGCATTCGCCGCGCGTAACAAATACGCCATGGAAATCGACTTTGAAATGCAACCGCCCATGTTCAGAATAAGCGAAACGCATTCGGCGGCAACGTGGTTGTTGCATCCCGACGCGCCCAGAATAGATCCGCCCGAAGTAGTTACGTCCAGAATACGCCGAATGAGAGAAAGGAGCAACAATGGCTGAAAACGAAGTATTATTGAAAGTTGAAAACCTGTGCCAGTTTTTCAAAATGGGCAAAACGTGGCTTAAAGCGGTAAACAACGTCAGTTTCGATATAAAGCGCGGCGAAGTCTTCGGCTTGGTAGGCGAGTCCGGCTGCGGAAAAACCACCACGGGCAGGACGATTATCAAGTTATACGACGCAACGTCGGGCAACGTGTGGTTCGACGGCGACAGAATAGTCGCGGGTACTTTGTCTTATAAGCAGGATATAGCCGCAAAAAAAGCGCAACTTAAAGAAGAACTCGCGGCGTTAAAATCGCAAACAAACGAAAAAATCGCTCAGGCGGGAGAAGATCAGGAAAAGATTGCCGCAATCAAAAACGAGTTTAACGAAGAAAGCGCAAAACTCACGGCGGCGGCGCAGGCGTATATTGCCGGCAAGCGCGAAGAAATCGCAAAAGCGAAGTATGACGAACGTAATTGCGATAAAATCTATTCAAAACGCCTTATAGAAAAGGCAAAAGCCAAATATCAGCCACTTCTGGAAAGTGCCGAAGGCGAACGGCTCGACGAACTCAAAAAAGAGTACGCCGCCGAACTTAAAAAGGCAAAACGCGCAAAGTCTTCCACCCGCATTCAGATGATATTTCAGGATCCCATCGCTTCGCTCGACCCGCGTATGACCGTGCGCGACATTATCGCCGAAGGTCTTATCATTCAGGGCGAAACCGACAAGGCGGAAATAGACAGAAAGGTCTACGAAATGCTCGAACTCGTCGGTCTTGTTCCCGAACATGCGTCCAGATACCCGCACGAATTTTCGGGCGGGCAACGTCAGCGTATCGGCGTTGCGCGTTCCATTATCATGAACCCCGAAATGATTATCGCCGACGAGCCGGTTTCCGCTCTCGACGTATCCATTCAGGCTCAGGTTATAAACCTGCTTAACGATCTGCGAAACAAATTCGGTCTTACAATACTGTTTATCGCGCACGATCTGTCCGTCGTCAAGTATTTTTCCGACAGAATAGGGGTTATGTATTTCGGCAATATGGTCGAACTCGCCCCGTCCGACGAACTGTTCGCGCACCCGCTGCACCCGTACACAAGGTCGCTCTTATCGGCAATTCCTTTGCCCGATCCCATTTACGAAAAAAACAGAAAACGTATTACGTACAACCCGCTTGCGGAACACGATTATTCGGTTAACAAGCCTTCCATGCGCGAAGTGTCGCCCGGGCATTTCGTCTATTGCAACGACGAAGAAGAGCAGAAATATAAAGAAATACTCGCGCAAAAATAGCCAAATCGGGCAGTGTTTTTCAAAAAAGCGGCTGCACCCCATATTGGTTGAACCCATATAACAGAAAAACATAAACCCGTTATCGCAGAGAATTTTTATCGTGAAAAACAAAATATTGAAATATGCGCTTTGTGCGCTTGCATGCACGGTGTTTACCTTCACGATCATGCTTGCAAACGACATTTTTGCACAAACCGACAAAAAACAAATTTATAAAATCTTATGTGACGCGTTCTGCGTTCCCGGTGTGTTATCCGTGCTGTTCGCCGCGCTTTTCGCCATTGCGGGCGAAGGCGTTTTCAGCGGAATAGGGTACGGCTTAAAGTATGCTTTTTTCTCGCTTATCCCGGGAATGAAAAGTAAAATCGGCAAGTATTCCGAGTATAAAGAAAAACACGCCGAAGAAAAACGCAGCGTGTGGTTTATGGTAATAGTGGGCGGCGTATTTTTCGCCCTGTCTATGGTGTTTCTCGCTTTATACTATTCGGTATAAAGTTGTGCCTGTCGAACGCTTGTTTTCGGCGGGCATTTTTGATATAATAAAATAAAAAAAGAGTAGTTAAAAATGAGCGATTTAACAAAACCCGACGAACTTACCGCCTTGCGCGCCGAAATCGACCGCATAGACGAAGAACTCTGCCTTGCGCTGAAAAAGCGTTTTCAGGTCGTAAAAAAAATAGGCGAATATAAAAAGTCGGCGTGTATATGTATTACCGACAGCGGTCGCGAAAGTGCCGTTTACGAACATATAGCCCCGTTTTTTGATAATGAAAGCGAAAAATCCGCGGCAAAATCCATTTACTTAGAAATCATAACCCGCTCGAAAGAACTACAAAAATAAAAGTGTAAAAATCAAAAGGAAGATAAAAAAATGAAAAAATCGGTATTGACAAAATACGCAAGACTTATCGCCGAAGTGGGCGCAAACGTTCAGAAAGGTCAGGAAGTAATCATCCGTGCCGAAGTAGAAAACTGCGATTTCGCGGTTTTAGTCGCCGCCGAATGTTATAAACTCGGCGCAAGCAAAGTTACGGTCGACTGGCGTTACTCGCCCCTTACAAAACTCAATTATAAAAAGAGATCGTTAAAAACTCTTTCCACGGTAGAAGATTGGGAGGTCGAAAGATTGAAACACCGCGAAAAAGTTCTTCCCGTGCTTATTCTTATCGAGTCCGACGATCCCGACGGGCTTAAGGGCGTAGATCAGGCAAAAGTTGCAAAATCAAGAATGGCTGTCGCGAAAGTAACCAAACCCATAAGCGACCGTATGAGCGAAAAATATCAGTGGTGTATAGCCGCGGTTCCCGGCAAAAAATGGGCTAAAAAAGTCTTCCCGCAGGATTCGGCAAGCGTTGCCGTCAAAAAACTCTGGGATGCTATTTTATACACTTCGCGCGTAACCGAAGACCCCGTTGCCGCTTGGAAAGCGCATAACGAAGACCTTCTCGGTCGTTCCGAAAAACTCAACGGAATGAAACTTAAATATCTGCATTACAAATCGTCCGACGGTACAGACCTTAAGGTAGGTCTTAACCTTAACGGCATATTTATGGGCGGTGGAGAATACACGCTTGGCGGCGTTTATTACAACCCCAACATACCCACCGAAGAAGTTTTCACTTCCCCCGTCGCAGGGCAGGCGGACGGCATAGTCTACGCCACAAAACCGCTCTCTTATCAGGGCGAACTTATCGACGATTTCTGGGTGAAATTCGAAAACGGCAAGGTTGTCGCAACAGGCGCGAAAAAGAACCCCGAACTGCTTGAAAAGCTCGTTTCCATGGACGAAGGCGCGTCTATGCTCGGCGAGTGCGCGCTCGTTCCTTACGATTCGCCTATAAACAATTCGGGCATTTTGTTCTATAACACGCTGTTCGACGAAAACTGCTGCTGTCACCTTGCTTTAGGTCGCGGTTTCAACAACACGCTCAAAGGCTTTGAAAACATGACCAACGAAGAATGCAAAAAGGCGGGCATAAACGACTCTGCTATCCACGTCGACTTTATGATAGGCTCAAGCGATCTCGAAATAGACGGTATCACCGAAAGCGGCGAAATCATTCCCGTATTCAAAAACGGCAACTGGGCGTTTTAATCAATCCCAATAAAACGTCGCTTAAATCTTTACAAAAACAAATAAAAACCGCGGATAATCGACCTATAGCCCGACTTTCCGCGGTTTTTTATATTCTTTTCAAAGTTAATCGTTATACGCAAGTTTTATAAGAGTCTGATTAAATTTATATTTTTCCTGCAAGCTCAAAATGTTTTCTTTATTCTTAAAGTCGGGCGCGGATTTCAGTTCGGCTCGTATCATCACGTTTTTAGGCGAGTGCGAAAAATCGACGAATTCGTTAACGTCTACCGAATATCCGTAATCTTCCAGTATCTGCGCGCGTATGGTATCCGTAAGCAGTGCCGAAAATCTTTCTTTAATAAGTCCGTATTCTAAAAGCATATCGAAGTCCGACTCGCTTTTCTTATTTTTTGCAATAGAAAGATTGATTTCGTGCTGACAGCAGGGCACCGAAAACAGATATTTAACCTTCTTTTTAATAGCGTAATCTATGGCGTAATCGGTTGCCACGTCGCAGGCGTGAAGCGAAACGATCACGTCTATTTTTTTATCGTAAAGCACGTCTTTTGTAACGTCGCTTTTATAAAATTTCAGGTCGTTATATCCGTATTTTTCGGCAATTTCATTGCATTTTTCAACAACGTCCGCCTTAAGGTCATAGCCGATAATCTGAGCTTTTATCTTCTTTATAAAAACAAAATAATAGTAAATTATGAACGTCAGATACGACTTTCCGCACCCGAAATCAAGCACGGTAATCTCGTCGCCCACAGGTATGTTTTTGAATTTATCGTCTATCGTTTCAATAAATCTGTTAATCTGCTTGTATTTGTCGTACATGCTTTTAACTATTTGATAGTCCTGAGTAAACACGCCTAAATCCACAAGAGCGGGTACTTTATCGCCTTCTTTAATAATAAAATTCTTGTCTCGATTGTGATTTTCGCTCTGTTTATCGCGCGCGGCAGCCGTGTCTTTGCGTTTTTTAATCTTTCCGTCGGTAAGGTAATATGTAAGATTTCTGTCGGTTAAACAAATATCTATCTGATTATAGCGCGCAAAAACGTCCAAAACATAATCTTTCAGTTCGTTTCCGCCGATATTCAGATGAAAAACCTTGTTGTCTTTATATCGTTCGGCTTGCCACAATTTTTCGTTTTTAATTATCACGGGGCGCATAACAATCTTTTTATATTCGGCGTTTTCCCCGTCGCTTACCGTAACTTTAATAAGATTTTCTCTGTTTTCCGCAATGGTTTTATAAATTTCGTTCATTATTTTCACCGTTCGTCGGGCGTAAAAACAATCGCCGACAAATTCATTTTAATGTATTTTTAACTTTTTCGCAAAGAAATTACGCCCGATAAAACAAAAAGCGCATATTAAATAAATAAGAAATGTAAATATCGACCATGTAAAACAAAATAATCGGTATATAAAACGCTTTTGTCCGCAAAATAGTATTATGACAAAATATAAAAAGTTTACTTTTCTGCCGAAAATCGCCTTTGTCTGCGCGTTGTTATCGCTTTTTTGCGGCGCGCACACAATCGCCGTAAACGCAGAAACGCCGCTTACGATTAACGTCGACGGCAGGGTATATAAATTATATTCGCCAGAACTTACCATATCGGGCGGCGAATATCATATTAACAGGCTCGACGATTTTATACAGCGCGTCTATCTCGATACGCGCGTTAATCCCGTCGATGCCGAAGTGGTTTTCAAAAGCGACGGCGGACTTTACGTCAAAGAAGATATCGACGGTCGCGAAATCGACGTCAACTCCTTAAAAGCGCAAATTATTTACGCGCTCGATTCGGGTAAACGAAAAATCGAAATCCGTTCGCACCCCGTAACGGCCGATATAACCGCCGTATATCTGCGGCAGGAAACCAAATTAAGAGCTGTTTTTTCAACCGCCTATACCTATTCTTCCGAAGAGCGAAAGAACAACATAAAACTTGCCGCCGAAAGTCTGAACGGTGCGATAATCGACCTATACAGCGACTTTTCTTTCAACGAAACTGTTGGCGAGCGTACTAAAGAGCGCGGTTATAAGGACGCGAAAATAATTATAGACGGCAAATTCGTCACGGGTACGGGCGGCGGAGTCTGTCAGGTTTCCACCACGTTATACAACGCCGCAATCCGCGCGGGACTTATCGTCAAAGAATATCACAGGCATTCGCTTGCGGTGTCTTACGTTCCGCCGTCGTTCGACGCCATGGTCAGCGGCAGTGCGTGCGACCTTAAGCTTAAAAACCGTACGGGCAGGCGCGCGTATATAGGCGCTGCGGCAAACGGTTCCGTTCTCACCGTCTTTATTTACGGCGCAGAAAGCGAATATACCTACGAATTCAGATCCGAAATAGACGAAATAATCCCCGCCGATATAAAAAAAGTGCCAAAAGACAGCGGCGAAACAGAGATTGCCCCCAAAAACGGCATAAAAAGTTCGGCATACGTTTCGGTTTACAAAAAAGGCTTGCTTATAACGTCGTATAAATTAAGGAGCGACGTTTATTCGCCCGTAAACGGCGTGGTGTTTTCCGGATAACGCCGCAAATCGTAGCATAATACCATAATTTTTTTGCACAATCGACTGGCGCGCCGTTCTTGTCGAAATAATTATAAAAATCAGTTGACAATCGTAACCCTGTTTGTTAAAATGATAAAAGTAAATGAAGCCGCAGTTTTGGCAAAAGCGTTTATTAAACTTCGGCAAAACGAATAAGTTAACAAATCCGTTTAATCGGATCGGAGGAAAAATGGAAGACGTTTTCAACAAGGTAACAGAAATAATCTGTAATCAATTAAACATTGATAAATCTGCCGTTACTATGGATAGCGAAATAGTAAAAGATCTCGGCGCAGACTCGCTCGATATTATCGAAATGCTTATGAGCTTTGAAGACGAGTACGGCATTTCCATTCCCGACGACGTTTCGTCCAACATCAAAACGGTAGGCGATATCGTCGCTCTTATCGAAAAGAAATAATAGCGGACTATCGTTAACGGCGCGTAAATAACGCGTAAAAAAGTTACCGTCGGCAAATTGTCGGCGCGCCGATTTAATTAACTTACGATAAAACAGTATATAAAAAACCGTGGCAAATTTTGTCACGGTTTTCTGTCTTTTTTAATGTAATTTTTTCCCGCCGCATTTTATTTTTCCGCCGCACATTTTTATAATTTTCGTTACACAATCAAACTTTGCTTTCCCCTTTTGGGGAGAGTGGATTTTACGAGCTTGCGAGTAAAAGACGAGAGCGGACTAAAACGCCAATCTTTCCGCACAATTTATTTCATTCCGTCAGGCGTATATTAGGTCATCCTGAGCCCCGCCCGCTTGCTCCGCTCCCGAAGGATCCAGGCACGAAGTGCCGCACGACCTCAACGCCATATCCGAACAGTCCGATAACACGCCGCACCTTTTCACAATCAGACTTTTCCTTAAATCGAATATTCGTTATGCATAAATTTTTCGTGCAGATGAATCTTAGTCGCGGTAGTTTCGTTCTTTCTATACTCGCGCGGAGACATCCCCGTAACTGCATAAAAATTCCGATTGAAATTCATTTTATTATTAAAGCCCACTTGTTTTCGCACTTCGTCTATATTAAGATCGGTATCGGTTAAAAGCATACGGGCTTTTTCTATGCGGAAATTATTCACAAACTTACTCACCGTCACCCCGAACTTCTTCTTGAACAGCGAATTCAGATAGTTTTGCGAAACGTTTGCAGCCTTTGCCACGTCTTCAACCGAAAAATCAACGTTATAGTTGTCCGTAATATAATTGAACGCAATGTTAAGATAACTTATTCCGTAAAGATTTTCCGTGCGCTTTTTATAACTTTCGGCAATGGATAAAAGCAGTGCGGTCGTCAGATAGTTCAAAAAACCGTCGTTTTCCAGTTTATCGTGCTTTTCGGTATAAGACTGAATTAACAGCGACAACTGCATCAGCGTTCCGTCGTCCGAAAGTTTTATAACCCGCTTGTTTGCTGCAAAAAGTTTCTGCAGATTTTTTTCGCGCGTATAGGCAGATAACAGCAAAAACTCGCCGCTCGGCGTTTCAAGCGAAAATTCCACGTTCAGAAACTGCGTCGCAACGTCGTCCACGCGTATTTTATGCAGAACGTCGGCGTCGATAAACGCGTATTCGTTGGAATGCAGAATATAATCATGCTCCAGACCGTTCTCGTCCGCAAAGCAAACATGAGTTTCGCCCGTTACGACGTACACGATCTCAATACGCTTATGAGTATGATAAATCATGTCGAATGCATTATAATATTTGATAGAGCAACCGCGCGGCACAAGTTGTTTTCCGTAAACAACGGCGGAAAAGAAACTCGAAGCCGACGGCTTTTTTGCCGCGATTTCCGCATTCTGCGCAGTTTTCCCGCCCGCATTTTGTGTTTTAGAGTAATTTTTAGCGTTATTCATATCCAAATTATATTACTTTTTAGCCGAAAAGTCAACATATAGTGTGAAAAATGTTACTTTGCATAATAAAAATATGCATTAAATCAAAAAAACTATTGAAATGCGAAAAATACTCGTGTAGAATGAAGAAAAAAACACAGGGCTTTAACTTCAGGTAATGCCGTATGTTTAAGCGGCGTTAATAAAAATGTTCGGTTCTGTAAAACAATAATATGTAAAACAATAATATAAGGAGTCAGAAAATGAGAAAATCAGCAAAACTTCTTTCAATGGTACTTGCATTCACGTTTGCAATTTCTTTTGCGGCGGGTTGCACTGGCGGTTCTTCCGGCGACGGCAAGCGCGTTCTCAAAATCGCTTCGTTCGAAGGCGGTTACGGCGCGCAATGGACAAAATCTCTTGCCGAAGCCTATCAGAAATACAACAACGAAGTTACCGTCAAAGTCGAATGCAACGCACTGGTGCGCGATACGGCAGTCGCCGCGGCGCAGAGTAACAGAACGGATACCGATCTTTTCTTTATCGACGGTATCGGCGTGGGCAGTTATCTCGAAAATTACGGTTCGCTTGCAGATATAAGCGAGCTGTATACTTTGTCCCCCAAGGCGGGCGATAAAGAAGAAAGCGGCACCGTAGCCGACAAAATCCGTCCCGAAATTTTAAGCGAAATGCAGTACGGCGGCGATCAGGCTCAGTTCAGAAACAAATATTACACCGTGCCTTCTCCGTCCGGTCCTTGCTCCATAGTCATAAACGTAGACGCAATGAATAACGTTTTCGGCGACGGCAAATGGACAGAGCCTAAAACGACAGACGAACTCATCGCTTTATGCGACGCTATCAAAGCAAAAGAAGCGACTGTAAAAGTCGGCGGCGTAAACTATCAGATTTACCCCTTCATTTATTCGGGCAAAGCGATAGAATACTGGCGTTATATGTATTATCCGTGGATCGCTCAGTACGAAGGCGTCGAAAACTGGGAAAGTTTCGTCGAAGTCAAAAAAGACGGCGAATATTCGCAGGATGCATATCAGCCCGCGGGTAAAGAACAAGCCTACAAAGTGCTTGAAACTATCATAAAGCGTTCCAACGACTATTGCGACAGTTCGAGCATGGGCAACTCTTTCAGCCAATCGCAGAAATATTTCTTCCAGGGCAGGGCTTGCATGTACGTTACCGGCGACTGGCTCGAAAAGGACCTTGAAAGGTCGGAAAGCGTTCCCGAACTCAGAATGATCCGCACCCCCGTTCTGTCCGCTTTAAGCGAAAAGATCGAAGAAAAATACAGCGTAAGTTTAGGTTCGACCGCAGCCGAAAAAGATGCCGCTTTATCCAATGCGGTAAAAGCTGTCGACGCGGGCGAAAGTTCATACGGTGCGCTTAGCGAAGAAGTTTACGGCGAAATCAAAACCGCTCGTGCAATAACTTACACGCTTGCAAACAGCGCAATCGGCTTCGTTCCCGAATGCAGTAAAAACAAAGATCTCGTAATAGATTTTCTGCGTTTCATGTACACCGATGAAGGTATAAAAATCGTTCTTGACGAGTGCAACAGTTATCTGCCTGTAGTAAACGCGGGCGAAATCACTCCCACCAAAGCGATTTCCGAATTCCGTAAATCCATAAACGCAATATCGGGCGGCAGCGTAAATTACATTTACACGTCGTCCAAAGATCCCATCCGCTATCGCGCGGGGCTTGACTACTATATGGGCAACGAAAAACCCGAAGTCGCTCTCGGCAAAAAGACGGGCGCGATCACAACCGCTCAACTTCTGACAAAAGAAAAGAGTCTGCTTTCCGAAAGTTGGTCGGAATACATGAAGAAGGTTTGATAAAATGACGGATTCAACGTCAACTAAAAAAAGAACGGGAGCGGGCAGCGCGAAAACAAAACGCGGTCTGTTCATCGCGGCGATGCTCGCCGTCGGCATAATTCAGTTTCTTATATTCTGGGTTTACGTCAACTTCAACTCGATTTTAATGGCGTTTCAGATCCGCACGAGCGAAGGCGTGCAGTGGGGGCTTGACAATTTTTCGCGTTTCTTCCGCGAAATGAAAATTCCCGAACTCGAACTTTCGCTCGCGCTCAAAAACACGCTGTTATTGTTCGTGGTCGGAACGGTTATCGGCCTTCCTACGTCCCTTCTTTTTTCCTATTATCTTTATAAAAAAATACTGTTTGCGAAATTTTTCAGGGTAGTCTTCTTTCTGCCGTCGATTATTTCCGCCGCCGTTCTCGTCGGGCTTTTCAAATACTGCCTTAACGTCAACGGTCCCGTAAACGCAATCCTTTCAATGATATCGGGCAGTGTGGTCGATATCGACTGGGTTGCCGACGAAATGTACAGCATGGGCACCATACTCTTCTTCGTGTTCTGGACGGGGTTCGGCTCCAACATCGTGCTTTTCACCGGCGCGATACACCGCATTCCCACCGACATAATAGAGTACGCCAAAATCGACGGAGTAGGCATGACGCGTGAATTTTGTCAGATAATAATTCCGCTTATCTGGCCCACGCTCAGCATGTTGCTGGTATTCGCAACGTCGGGTTTGTTCACAAATTCGGGACCCATACTCTTGTTTACCGAAGGTCAGTTCAAAACGATGACTATCGGCTACTTCATATTTTCGCAGGTACAAAGCAATTCATACGAATACCCGTCCGCTATAGGTCTGGTATTCACGGCGATAGGTTTCCCGCTCGTAATGCTGGTCAAGTGGGGGCTGGGTCGCATAGCCGAGGACGTAGAGTATTAAGGTGGGCATATGAAAAGAATTCTTGAAAATAGAACGGGCGTTCAGCGCGTCGTGTTCATAATAGTGTTCGTCTTATTTTCTGTCTATGCGTTATCGCTGATATTTCCCTTCGTGTGGGCGTTTTTAAGTTCGCTTAAAACCGACGACGAATATTGGGAAAGCGTCTTCGCACTTCCGAGAAACTGGCTGTTTTCCAACTACATTCTCGCTTTCAAAGAGTTCAAAATCGGCGAAACGGGCATGTTCGGGCTTATCGGCAACAGTTTATGGCTGACGTTTGCGGGAACGATAGCGGCGATACTAACGTCCAGCGCAACCGCATATATCATCGCAAAATATAAGTTCTGGGGAACAAAACTCATTTACGGCGTAGCCATTTTTACAATGATTATCCCCATAGTCGGCAACCTTCCGGCTATGTACAGACTCGTAACCGACTTAAAGCTCAATAACCCCATCGGGATAATCGCCCTGTATGCGGGCGGTTTCGGCTTTAACTTTATTATACTTTACGGCTTTTATCGTTCCGTTTCCTGGACGTACGCCGAAGCGGGATTTATCGACGGCGCGTCTCATTCCACCGTTTACTGGCGTATAATTCTGCCGCAGGCAAAACCCGCGCTCGTATCAATTGGCATACTCAGTTGTATAGGCATCTGGAACGATTATTATACGCCGCTTCTGTATCTTAAAGACAATCCGACTCTCGCTCTCGGCATCTATCAGTTCGATATAATTCAGCAGTACAGAAGCAACGTCCCGATATATTACTGCGCGACGCTTTTGTCGGTTCTGCCTATACTTACGCTTTTCTGTTTCTTTCAGGAAACCATTATGGAAAACACGGTGGCGGGCGGCTTGAAAGGCTGACGACAAATGCTGAAGATATCGGCAAGGCTTTATAAAAAGTCTGTTACAACAAAAATAACGGCGCAAGCCGAAATATAAAACGGATATAAAATCCGAATTTCAAGGAGGAAAAAATGAAAAAAAGCAAATTATTTCTTGCGCTTATTCTCAGCGCGGTTCTGTGTATGTCGGCAGCCGCGTGCGGATTAAGTTCAGACAGTTCGTCATCAGCCGATCCGTTCCCGACCGATTGGACGGTAGTACCCGAAAATACCAACGAAAATCTTAAGTATTTCGGTTACTTCCACAGCGACGGTTTCCGTTCGCAAGGCTCCTACATTCGGGAAATCGCAGAACTTGAAAACAGCAACGTGCTTATGATCAACTCGGCGTTTTCAAAAGAAGCCACGCTCGAAAAGTTCGCTCAGGCAAAAGAAGCGAACATGAAGGTAATTTTATCCGTTCATAACCTTTTCGAAGGCGGCGTTCTTACCGAAGCCAACACTGCGACTCTCGTATCCGATTACGAAACCGTGCTTACCGAAACCACGCAGAATATCAAATCGTATATAGACGACGGCACGCTTCTCTCGTTCTATTTCGACGAACCCGCATGGAACGGTATCAAGCAGAACGACTTCAGAACGGTCACAAAATGGCTCAGAGATAACTATCCCGCAATCAAGGTTATGACCACCATGACCGTTTACGATATCGGCGTTAGCAAACGCGCGGATTATCCCGAACTCGACCCCGCCTACAACGAATACTGCACCGACGTTATGTACGATTCGTACGCGCCGTGGAATGCCGAAATCCGTAAAGGCTATCTTGAAAAACTCAAATCCAAAGCCCTGCAGAACCAGTATATCTGGGGTTGCGCAACCGGTTTTGTAGATAACCCCGAACAGACCGACGAACTTTTCGCCGCTCTTAAGGGCATGTATAACGAAGCCGTTCAGGAACCGCGTTATGCGGGTATCGTAGCCTTCTCTTATGCAGACGGCAACGAAGGCGACTGGGGTTACGGCTTGCATTCCTTCCTTAACAATTCCAGTGATTATTACGACAAAGAGCTTAAAAAACTCTATATCGACGTCGGCAGAGAAGTTATCGGTCTTCCCGCGTTCGATCACACTCAGACTATCGACCTTACGTTGGTCGAACCCAACGAAGTTTACGATTTAGGCGAAAAAGTTAACCTTCCCGCGGCAGGCGCCGTAGACGGAAACGGTAACGAACTCGCTCTCGAATACAAACTGACTTCGCCGTCCGGCACGGAAATGGCAATCGCTCCCTTCACGGCTGACGAAAGCGGACTTTACAAATTCGAAGTAACCGCTAAACTCGGCTCAAGAAAACAAACCAAAACTTGCTATATCGGCGTAAGAGAAGAACACGAAATCAGCAGATTCGAAACTGCCGCTTATGTTTCCGACGCAGGCGGCGGCGACGATAGTATGTGGTGCTGGCCGCGTCAGATAGACACTACGTTCTCTCACAGCGGTATTGGCAGCCTTAAAGTTACTCCGCACGCAAAAGACGGAACATGGCCGCGCATAGTATTCGGCAGAAACGGCTACATGGTATGGGATCTTACCAATGCTTCGTCCGTATCTCTCTGGGCATACAACGCAGGTACCGAACCTATCGAAGGTTTCGCTCTCGCCGTTGCAGACGAAAAGATTTCTTCCGGCAGTCAGTTGTTCGCTATACAGACTTTGCCCGCAAAACAGTGGACTAAAGTTACCATGTGGATGGCTAATGTAAAAGCCAATAAACCCGATCTCGATCTTACCAAAGTAACCGTATTCTACGGCAACGTCGCTTCTGACTATCAGAATCGCAGCACTTTCTATCTCGACGACGTAACCATCAACTACGGCGAAGCCGATCCCAAGCCCACGCCCGCAGAAGGCGTTAACTCGTTCGAAACCGCCGCAGACCTTAAGTTTATCGGCGATAATGCAGACGATTTATGGACATGGCCTGTTTCTTTAAGTTCCGAACAGTCGAAAAGCGGCGATTCTTCTCTCAAAGTAACCGTTCGTCAGGACGGCGGCACATGGCCTAACGTAGTATTCAAATCGAGCGATTCCGTAGCCGCTTACGATCTCAGCAACTTCTCCAGCCTTTCTTTCTGGTTGTATTTCGATTCTCAGAACGATTACGAATACCTCGGCATTAAACTTTGCAACATGGTGGGCGGCGGCGAAGCCAACAAAGTCGAAAAACTCGTAAAAGCAAAAGCGGGCGAGTGGACCGAATTCAAAATCGGCAAAACCGATATTCCCGCAAACAGCGCGCTCGATTTAACTCAGGTATACGTTAAACTTGCTCAGCTCGGCGGCACTTATACCGACAGAAGCAACTTCTATATCGACGACTTCTCCGTTACCGAAGGCACCGTCGTTCCCGATCCTGCTCCCGTCGAAGGCATAAACTCTTTCGAAACGGCAGACGACCTTGCAATAATTGGCAACAATGCGGGCGACATGTGGACGTGGCCGGTATCTATCAGCACCGATCAGGCAAGAACGGGCAACTCTTCTCTTAAAGTAACCGTTCGTCAGGACGGCGCCGTATGGCCTAACGTAGTATTCAAAGCAAGCGCAGATAAAGATACTCACGACCTTACCAAAGCAAGTTACATTTCTTTCTGGGTATACTTCGATTCCGATAACGATTACGAAGATTTCGCAATCAAAGTCTGCAATATGGCAAACAACGTCGAAGGCACTGCGGAACAGCATTCTTTCCTTAAAAAAGTAACCGCTAAAGCGCGCGAATGGACGGAGTTCAAAGTTCCGGTAAGCGAAATAAATATAGATGGTCTTGACCTTGCAAACGCATATGTTAAAATCTGCAACGCGGGCAGCGGTTATACCGACAGAAGCAATTTCTATATCGACGATTTCGCCGTTGTCGAAAACGACGTAATAGTCGAAGGCACCAATTCGTTCGAAACCGCCGACAATCTTGCAATAATCGGCAACAACGCGGGCGATCTGTGGACGTGGCCGGTATCTATCAGCGGCGACAAAGCAAGAACGGGCAACTCTTCCCTTAAAGTAACCGTTCGTCAGGACGGCGCCGTATGGCCTAACGTAGTATTCAAAGCAAGCGCAGATAAAGATACTCACGACCTTACCAAAGCAAGTTACATTTCTTTCTGGGTATACTTCGATTCCGAAACCGACTACGCCGATTTTGCAATCAAAGTTTGCAACATGGCAAACAATAACGAAGGCACCGCCGAACAGCATACTTTCCTTAAAAAAGTAACCGCAAAAGCGGGCGAATGGACGGAATTCAGACTGTCGATCGACGAAATAAACGTAGCCGACCTTGACCTTGCAAACGCATACGTAAAAATAGGCAACGCGGGCAGCGGTTATACCGACAGAAGCAATTTCTATATCGACGATTTCGTGGTAGCGGCAAAAGCGTAAACAATTAAACTAAAATACTCATTATCCCCTTACTGAGGGAATCCGCGGCGCACAAAGTGCGCCGTGGGTTTCCGAAAATTTTATAAAGGCACAATAAAGTCATCCGCAGGAGTAAATTTTTTTATGGCACATACAATGTTCGGCATATTTCACACGGCATACGAACGGGCAGGAGAGCATTTTTTCGAAATAGCCGCATGCGACTACGTTAACACCGTGCTTGTTGAAAGCGATTATAAATCTGAGCAGTTTGCCGTCAGTCTTAACGAACTCAAAAAGCACCCCGATAAAAAGGCGTGGGTAGCTTGTTCCGCACTCGGTTTTATAATCAAAAACCAACAATCGGTTGCGGATACCGGCGAGCAAAAAGCGGCTTTCAATCCGCAAACTCAAATGCTCGCCGACTATAAAGAGCGAATCGACGAATTTATCGCATACCTTAAAAAACAGGGCTGGTACGATACGATTGCGGGCTTTTATATGGACGAACCGCTTTTGTGGAATATAACCAACGACTATTTAGAAGAATTCACGGGGTATTTCCGCACGGTCGCCGCGCCGGATAAGCGTTTCTTCGTGTGTTTTTCCATAGCAGGCGTAGCCCCCGAATTCTGGACGATAAACGACGTAAAACCCATTACTCCCGAGTCTACGCAGTATCTTACCGATATCGCGTTCGATATGTATCATAAGTGGAGCGACGATTATCTCGAAGTCCTGCGCCTTATGAAAGAACGCTCCGGCAACCGCGACGATCTTAATATCTGGATGATTCCTTGCACAATGAACTATCGCGGCAACGTAACCGAAGAACATTGTTTAGAGCATCTTAACAAGTGTTACGAAGTCTTAAAACAACAAAAGTGTCAAGGCGGGCTTATGTGCTTTACTTATTACACTTTTAAGTCCGAAGAGGAAGATTTGGGCAACGTAGGGCTTGATAAACTTTCCGATCCGTTGTATAATAACTATTGGAAACGCCTTGTCGATCGTATCAAAGAGATCGGCAGAGAGATCGTTTCGCAAAAATAAATATCGGCGGAAAGAATAAATGAAAATGTTTTTTAACGGGTTACAATTCAGGCTTATCGAAAAATCGATAGGTTTAACCGAGTTTTGCGGTTTTACCCGTTGTGAAAGCGACCAAAGCGGTTCAAGCGATATTTTTGCCGCCAGAACGGCTTTTTGCGGTGCGCAGTCTCTTTGCGGGACCATCGAAGGTAAAAAGCTGAAATATCTGTCTTACGCTCAATCGGGAAACTCTCTCGAAGTGGTACAGGCAAACAATCTTATAAGCCTTTCCACCGGCGTAAAAGCCGATAAATGCGGCGCGCTTAAAATACGCAACGTCATAAACAACGTTTATTCTTATCCCGTAACGCTGGGAGATATCACGGTACTTGCCGTCGGCGGTTTCTCGCTTAAAAACACATATATCTGCTGCGCGAAAGATTTGTCTTTATTAAAAAAACATGATTTCGCGCTTGAAAATCTTATCGGAATTTACAAAAAAGTAACTCCCGAAATTTTATCCTTTCACCTCGAAAAACTCGGCTTACCTTCCGATAACAAGTGGGTGTTTTACGACCAAAACGCCCGTTTATATCTCGCTTTTTGTTACGAAGACCTTAAAGGCGGCTGGGAATTTTTCTTAAACGAAAACGACCTTTGCTTTACATCCGACGGCAAAACGATCGGCGACGGGCAGATTATGCTTAACCCGAACGGCGGCGAATACGTTTCGCGCACGCTTATCGTTGCGGCAGATACAACCGCCGAAGAAGCCGTCAATAAAATGAACGCGGTTTTCTGTTAACCGCTATTTTCGATTTCTTCCGGAATCGATTTTTTATTAAGGAATGAAACTCGTATGAAGTTTACTTTCAAAAATCTTTATTTTAACATAGAAAACAAAAAAATCACCTTATCGCTTACCGAAAACGGAGTTTACGCTCCTTTTTCCGAAGTGCAGATCGCGGGCGAAAATAAAGACAGTCATCTCGGCGCGAAACTTATAAAAACCTCGCAAAGCGCCGCGCTCGAATTCGTGAACAAGGTTCAGACCGAAAATTATCTCGAAATCGAACAACAAAGCGACAAAATCAATGTAAAAACAATTTTTTCGGCAAAAAACGGTTGCTCCGCTGTCAGAATTTATTCTATAATAAAAAACACGTCGGGTAGCGATATCGTTATCGAAGAAGCCCCCGTCGTCGTGTTAAACGGCATTGCGCCCGCCGACAAAACAGACGAAATTTTTCTTTATAAATTCGCTCAGAGCCACCACTGCGAGTGCCAGCCGAAAAAGTTTTCGCTATTTTCTGCTGGGCTTACAAAACCCGCTTTCGGCGGTCAGTATCGCGTATCGGGGCAAAACGTCGGCAGTTGGTCTACCAAAGAAGAACTGCCGCAGGGCATAATCGAAGTTTTCGGTAAATATATCGCATTTCAGATAGAAAGCAATTCGAGTTGGTACTACGAATTAAGCGATCAGAACGGTTACGTCTATCTGTGTTTAAGCGGCGCAAGTTATCCGTTCGGCGGGTGGTGCAAAAAACTTAAAAACGGCGAAGAATATAGAACAATCAACGTTGCCGTTTGTTTTGCAGACTCTTTGAACGGCGTTATCGGCGAACTTACAAAATATCGTAGAGAAATTGCGGGTAAATGCGTTGCGGATGCAAATCTGCCCGTTATTTTCAACGAATACATGCATTTGTCGTGGGATAGTCCCGACGAAAATCGCACCAAAGAGATCGCTAAAGCCGCAAAGGCCGCCGGAGCAGAATATTACGTTATCGACTGCGGCTGGCACAACGAAGAAAAAGGCGATGAAATTTATCCTTTCGTCGGGCAGTGGAAACAGAGCAACGCGCGTTTCCCGCATGGCGTAAGGCAGACAACCGATTATCTGCGTTCGTTAGGTCTTAAAGCGGGGCTGTGGATAGAACCCGAAATTATCGGTTACAAGTGCCGCGAAATGCTCGATTTTTACGACGACGATTGTTTCATAACCCGCCATGGCAAAAAGGTGTGCGTTATGGGCAGATATTTTCTCGATTTCAGAAACGCAAAGGTCAGAAATTATATGTCCGAAACCATTCGCCGTATGGTAGAAGATTACGGCGCGGACTATATAAAAACCGATTACAATCAGGATATGGGCGTGGGTACCGAACTTAACGCGTATTCCGCGGGCGAAGGGCTTGAACTTTGCGCCAACGCCTTTTTCGATTGGCTTGTCGAGCAGAAAAAGCGTTTTCCTGGCGTCTTGTTCGAAGCGTGCGCGTCGGGCGGCATGCGTATGGATTATAAAACTCTTTCCGCGTTTTCCATCGTTTCCACGTCCGATCAGACAGATTATAAAAAGTACCCATGCATCGCGGCAAACGTGTTAAGCGGCGTTCTTCCCGAACAGGCTGCGGTATGGAGCTATCCGGTCGGCGGCGATTCCGCCCCGGGCGGCTATTTCGATCCGTCCGTCGAATGGGTAGACGAAAACGTTTCCGAAGAGCGCGTTATAATGAACATGATCAACTCGTTCTTGGGTCGCATGCATCTGTCCAGTCATATTGAACGCCTGTCCGATAAAAAATTCGCGCTTGTAAAGCAGGGCGTAGAGTGTTACAATTCGTTAACGCCCGCAAAAAAAGTCGCTTTGCCCGTGTTCCCTTTAGGTTTTGCCGATTTTCATAGTCGGTATACTTGCGCGGGTTTTACGGCAAACAATAAATTATATCTTGCGGTCTGGAGTACGGGCGGCGGCGAACAACTCGACATTCCCGTCGGAACATGCTACAATTCCGCAAAAATATCGTATCCTAAGAACGATTTTCTTGCCTATGAACTTAAAAACGGCGTTTTAACCGTCCGTTTCACCGAAAAATATCAGGCAAGATTTTTCGAAATAGAATAAAACATACTTTCTTTCGTTAATATTTTTCAATATATTCTGCCGTAAAAATCGATTTTTACGGCAGAATATATCGGTTATAAAGGCGGAAGATATGAAAGGAGTAAAACATGAAAGTTTGCGATTTACCTTATAGCAGAGCGGACGTAAACAAAATGATCGCTGCGTATAACGCCGCAGCCGAAAAAATAGCCGCGGCAAAAAGCGCACAAGAAGTTCTGGCGGCAAGAAAAGAATTGCTTTTAACCGAAGAAGATTTCGCCACCGAAAGTTCGCTTGCCTATGCCCGCTGGTCGTGCAACACCAAAGACGATTTTTACAAAGCAGAAAAAGAGTATTACGAGCAGAATTCCCCCTTGCTTGCCGCGCCTAAAATAGCGTATATCAAGGCAATGATGCAAACTCCTTATCGGGCTGAAGTCGAAAAGATGTTGCCCGCGCCCATATACAAATCGTTCGAAGTGGAACTCAAAACGCTTGACGAACGCATTGTGCCCGAACTGCAGGAAGAAAGCGCGATCGTAAACGAATACGCTCAGTTTATGAGCGAAATGACCATCGATTTCAACGGCGAAAAAATACCGCTCACCATACTTAAAAAGTATATGAACGACAAAGATCGTTCTGTTCGCGCCGCCGCGTTTTCCGCTTTGGGCAAAGAAATGGAAAAGAACCGCGATATTTTAGACGGCAC
>CAKQXZ010000035.1 GCA_934292955.1 uncultured Clostridia bacterium | reverse complement strand
TAAGCCATGGATGTATAAGGTCCCGGAATTCCTAAATTTAGTGGGAAGATCGGAAAATCATACGGTAAGAGAAATTATACGACGCAACATTGAAAACGGCGAAAAAGATTTAACAATATGGCAGTCTGTTGCTTTATCGGAGAGTATATATTATCGTTGGAGGAAACAGATTGTCGATAAGATATATAACTTATATGTATTGGCAGCAGATGTTATGAGAATATATGGCTCGATTGGACATAAAAAATCAGTCATTCCCCGAAAGAAGTGACTGAAATCTGGCCTGCCCGAGACGATTCGAACGTCTGACAACCCGCCTTAGGGGTTTCGGTTTCCTCTAAAATAGCGTTAAAAAAGGCAATTTTGTTACGTTTTTAGCCGTTTTAGGCATTGTTTTTTATCCTGAATTACTCTGTATTTTTCAAACTCCGTTTCTACATAAAGTTTTGCGATTTCATTGGAAACTTTACCCGCGTCTTGCAAAAGCCCATATTCGAACATTTCGATAAACGAGTTCAAACGTTTTTCCTAATACGCCATCGTCAAAGGAATTTTCCTCTGTGCCATACTTTCGGCAAAATCGAGATATGCAGTAGCCATTCTGTTAAGTTGTCCAAGTTCAAACTCGCTCAGATAGTTTTTGACAATAACGACATCAGACTTTTGAATTTTGCCGTCGGTAGCATCTTTCCAAGCGGTAAGCCCTATGTGTTCTTTGGTTGCGTTGGCACGCCCCACAATCAATTCTGCCGCAGTATAACCGTGAACGTCATCATGCAATTTGTTTTGAACGGTTGCATAAAAAGCGTTTTGTTGATAGTGCTTCTTTGTCATAATCAATTGCCGTATTCTACTGATGCGTATTGTGCTTTTCAGTTATTGTTCTGTTTGCATTTATGAATAAAAGCCTTAACTAAAATGTTTAAAATAAACATTAATTGACAACGCGATTTTGTATCGACATCTAACGTTGTTTCGGCATCGTTTATTAATTGAAAATTATAATTTCCGAGTTTTGCGAGCGAAGAAGTGGGATTAACCGAAAAAGTTATTACAGTTGCGTTTCTCGATCGTGCTATTTGCGCTACGCGGACAACCTGTTCGGTTTCACCGCTTAAAGAAGCTAAAAAAATAACGTCTTTATCGGAAAGGTTTTCCGACTGAATATAAGCAATATGCGTGTCCTGATAAAGTGTAACATGTTTGGATAGAGACAGGAGATGCCTGGCTGTATATTCGAGCGTTAATTCGGTTAAACCTTTCGCGAAAAAATGCATCTGCGAGCTTTTAGCCATAATGTCTGCGACATTTTCGATTACGGCTTCATCGAGAAGCGCGGAGGTTCTTTCGATATCGCTTAATTCTTCGGCTATTGTATTTTGTACCGAAAAGGCTTTAACCGGCAAAGAATCCTCGGCGTTTTTCAGCGCATTATTCTTTATGAAAAATTTGAGATGGCTAAAGCCTTCCAAATTAAGCTTACGACACAATCTGATTATTGTAGTTGTCGAAACAAAAGTATTTTTTGCCAAAATTTGAATAGGCATATCGCAAATTTCGTTTTTATGATTATCGATGTATCTTAATATTTCCAGCTCGAGCGAACTTAAAGAGTTTAAAACCGAAGACGGAAAGAGCTTAAACATGGGATTGCCTCCTTAGATTATATAATGTCGGATGTTTCTATGTATATATAAATATATACATTATAGCACAACAAAGCGCTCAAATCAATAGCAAATGAAAAATTATGTAATAAGTGACATATTATGTAACAAATTACACTTTAATCTCATTTAGTACGTTTTTGGCGAAGGGTATTGACACAAAAGTTTACATAGGCTATACTGTCCGTGCAGTGAAAAGCTTTGCTAGAGGTATTAAACATTATGAGTAAAGGCAAGAGATTAAAAATAGTATTGGTGGGTGGCGGATCGACATGGACGCCGGGATTACTAAAAAGCTTGTGCATAAAAAAAGAAGAATTTCCAATAGAAGAATTAAGAATGTTTGACATAGACGAGGAACGTCAAAGACAGATAGGAGAATTTGCGGAAATATTATTTAGAGAAGAGTATCCCGAGGCAAAAATTATTTATACTACCGATAAAGAAGAAGCCTATAAGGATGTCGATTTTGTATTCTGTCAGATACGTTCGGGCGGATTTGATATGAGGCAATACGACGAGCGCATACCTTTATCTTACGGCGTGGTGGGGCAGGAGACTTGCGGACCGGGCGGGTTTGCCTATGGCTTGCGCTCGATACCCGATATGATAGAAATTATCAACGACGCGAGAAGGTATGCTAAAGATCCTTGGATATTAAATTACACAAACCCTGCGGCTATAGTGGCTTTGGCGTTGGACAGAGTTTTTCCGAACGATAAAAAAATCATCAATATGTGCGACCAGCCCGTCAATTTAATCAATTCGTTCGCCAAGATATTGGATGTCGCTCCGACGGAAATAATTCCGGAATATATAGGCCTCAATCATTTCGGCTGGTTTACAAAATTGAGCGACAGGCAAGGAAAGGATTTGTTGCCGGAGTTAAGAGAAAATATATTGGATAACGGCTTTGCACCGAGCGACGCGGCAGAAAGAGACGCTTCCTGGCTTGTGACCTACGGAATGGTGAAAAGAATCGTTTCGGACTTTCCGGAGTATATCCCCAATACCTATCTTCAATATTATCTGTATCCCGAAAAGGTAGTCGAACACCTTGACGCAAATCATACGCGGACAGACGAGGTGAAGGAGGGCCGGGAAAAAAGAGTGTTTGAAGAGTGCGCAAGGGTTAAAAGAGCGGGAACGGCAAAAGGATCGATAATTGCAAAAAACGAAGCGCATGCCGATATGATAGTGGACGTCGCGTCCAGCATTTATTACGATAAAAATCAGGAATTTATCCTTATAGTCAAAAACGACGGCATTATAGATAATTTCAGCAAAGACGCGATGGTTGAGTGCAGGGCAAAGGTCGGCAGAGACGGAGTTAAAGGTTATCATTTCGGAAATTTGGACGTTTTTATGAAGGGACTGATGGAAGGACAGCTGGCATACGAAAGATTAACCGTCGATGCGTATTTCGAAAAATCATATGAAAAAGCGTTGCAGGCATTGACGATGAACAGAACGGTTGTCGATGCGGGAAAAGCCAAGGCTATTCTTGACGATTTATTGGATGTCAATAAAGGAAAGTGGCCGGAGTTAAAATGAAATTAATTATTAATGCGGACGATTTCGGGTTGTCGGAGGGGATAACTTACGGGATTTACGACGCCATTAAACGAGGCGTAGTGACATCGACGACTATGATGGTAAACATGAGGGCAAGTGCGCTTGCGGGAGAAATAGTCAAAAGGGACGATTCTCTTTCCGTCGGTTTACATTTGAACTTAAGCTTTGGAAAGCCTTTAACCGATTGTTTCAGCTTGACTTGTGAAGGAATGTTCGTCAAACCCAAAAATTGCGATATTCACGATCAATTTACAGACGAAGACCTCGATAAAGAACTTGACGCACAATATAAAAAATTTTGCGAACTGACAGGTAAAAAACCTACGCATATCGATTCGCATTTATATATGCACCAGATCTACGATAACGTGAGGCTTGCGGTGCTAAGGCTTGCAGACAAATACAGAATACCGGTGAGGGAATACGGGACGAGTTTTTTTAAGGCAATCGGCTATGACGGATGTTTCAAAGTAAAGGAAGCCGAAAACGAAAGAGACCTTGAAAAAAAGTTTTATAAAATAGTAGAAGGTCATTTACAGTCGGACGAAATTCTTGAAGTGTTAGCTCATCCGGGATTTATTGATGACTATGCCTTAAATTGTTCTTCGTATAACCTCCAGCGGACAATCGAGCATAAAGCTTTGACGGGTTCGAATATCAAAAAATTTTTATCGGATAACAATATAGAGTTGATAAATTATAATCATTCGAAATTTTATTTCCAAAGGTAGAAGAATGGCGGACATCATATTAAAAAACTTAGTAAAAATATACGATCCTATCGTGCCTAAAAAATCGTTGTTCAAAAAAAAGAAAAGCGCGGAAGTTCAGGGTACAAGGGCGATAGACGGGGTCGATATTGTTATTCCGTCGGGTAGCTTTACCGTTTTGCTCGGACCTTCGGGCTGCGGTAAGACGACGTTGCTCAGGATGATAGCGGGTTTAGAAACGATTACCGACGGTCAGATAATAATGGGAGATATAAATATCACCAATTTAGACCCGGGAGACAGGGGACTCGCTATGGTTTTTCAGAACTATGCCTTGTATCCTCATATGACGGTAAGGGAAAATATAGAATTCGGGTTAAAAAATGCCAGAATACCCAAATTTGAAATTGCGGAAAGAGTAAAAGAGTCGTTAGAGGTTGTAGGACTGACGGAATTTGCAAACAGAAAGCCCGCAAAAATGTCGGGCGGTCAAAGACAGAGAGTGGCGCTCGCAAGGGCAATTTCAAAATATCCGGAATGTTTTTTAATGGACGAACCGCTGTCTAACCTCGATGCCAAGCTGAGAAGCGATATGCGCTCCGAACTCATTTCTCTTCATGAAAAATTGCAATCGACCTTTATTTATGTCACTCACGATCAGATAGAAGCGATGACGATGGGTACAAACGTTGTCATTTTGGATAAGGGCAAGGTAATGCAGCAAGGAAAGCCCAGCGAGGTTCACAACGATCCCAACTGCGTGTTCGTCGCCAAATTTATCGGGGATCCGGGTATGAATATTATCGAATGCTCAAACGGTTATAAAATAGGCTTCAGACCGCGAGACGTCATATTCGACTACGGGCGCCATGATTTGGATACGATAATAATAAACGATAAGATAAACAGCTTTGAAAATCATGGTTCGGAGTTTTTATATTTGGTGAATATAGACGGCCAGAAAATTTTTGTTAAAGAAATGAGCAAGGATCGCAGACAAATCGACGAAATTTTAACGTTCGGTATATCGAAAAAGAATATTTATGTTTTCGACGAACAAGAAAAGAGGGTGTATGATGAAGAGACAATCGACAGAGTCTTTAGAGAATTTAAGAGCGGTAGGGAAGCGTTATAACGAACTTTGCGATTTGATAGATCAGGCAAAAAACGATAAAAAATCGCAAAAAGACAAATCGGAAAAACTTAAATTCAATAAAAAAATACAAGACTTAAAACAAGAGCTTAAAGACTATAAGTCATCGCTGACAAAAGAAGAGCTGGAAGCTTATTCGGACTATAAGAAAATTCGTCTCGATATAAAATATTGCGAGCTGAGAAAGAAGGGCGATAAAATCGAAAGGAAAATTTTCAAAAAGCTAAACCCGGCGTATATCTATATAATTCCGGCGGCATTCGGTGCTTTCTTCTTTACGCTTTGTCCTGCGCTGTTTATGATTATCGGTGCGTTTTTTAAGGTGGATTTGGTCGATTTAGGCTCCTCTTATTTTGTCGGCTTCAAAAACTTTATAATGATTTTTACCAGAGATATAGAGTTCCAGAAGGCTCTCGGCAATACCGCGCTGTTTGCTTTTATAACGATTATATTGTTGATGGTAATAACCGTCCTTATGGCGTCATGGCTACAAAAAAACACAAAAATAAACAATTTAGTACAAACCTTGATTTTTACGCCTCATATTTCTTCGATGGTCGCCGTAGCCATATTGTGGGTACTGATGCTGGATCCTATAGGTATAATAAATCAGATATTGGCGGTATTCGGAATTAAAGGTCCGAGATGGCTGTTGGATCCGAGAACGTCGCTTATCTCGGTTGCAATCGTTTCCGTATGGAAATCGATAGGCTATTATACGCTGATAATAATCGCGGGGTTGCAGTCTCTTCCGTCAGACGTGTATGAAGCTGCAAAGCTGGATAAAGCGGGAAGGTTTACGATTCTCAGAAAAATTACGCTGCCTTTGCTTGCGCCGACGCTTTCGTTTGTGTTCGTAATGAAATTTATCAACTCTTTCAAATCGTTTGCGGCGATAGATGTTATGACGCAGGGCGGACCGCAGGGGTCGAGTATAGTTTTAGGATATTGGATATACACCGTGGGCAGGGTAAATTCAAACTACGGTCAGGCAATGGCCGGCGCGATTGTCATGACGATAATGGTTGCTTTCTTTACGATTATTTCGAATAAAGCGTTTAAGGATAAAGGATAAACTATGAGGATAGAAAATTATACCGACGCTTATTCTCCGAAAGAGATTAAGGATAAAGAAAAGTTTTTACTTTGGGTCAAAGTTAAAAGGCGGCTTATATATATTTTGAAAGTATTGAACTGCCTTTTTGCTTTGGGCGTAGGGTTGATGTTTGTTTATCCGTTTGCCTGGATGGCTTCTATGTCTTTAAGGCCGCTTACCGAAGCCTTAAAATTTAATCCGAATATCATAATAAAAAATCCGGTATGGGACAACTACATTTTTGCCTGGAATCAGGCGAGAATTTCGCATTATATCGGCAATTCGCTGATATATTCGGCTTTGGTAATAGGGCTGCAATACTTAACGATTATTCCTGCGGCTTATGCGTTTGCCACGATGGAATTCAAGGGTAAAAAATTTTTATGGGGAGTAAAGTTTTTAGGCATGATGCTCCCCGCCGAAGCGACTCTTATACCGGTTTATTTTTTCTATAGCAAGCTGGGGCTTGTCGATACCTGGGGCGGGTTGATTTTGCCTTCGTTGTTTTCCATGTTCGGAATTTATATGTTTATGGGCGCGTTCAAACAACTTCCCAAAGAGGTTATCGAAAGCGCAAAAATGGATAAAGCCTCCAACCGCGTAATTATGTTAAAAATAATGGTTCCTATGGTAACTCCTATTTTCATAACTCATTTAATTACTTCCTTTATAAGCAACTGGAACGAATATTATTGGGTGTTGGTTATGACGAACAGCGAGTCTTTAAGAACCTTGCCTGTCGCCCTGAGAGGGTTGTTGCAGGTTGACGAAGGTGTTCCCCAATGGAACGTTGCCATGGCGGGAACGATGATTCAATTGGCTCCGATACTGTTGATGTATATTTTTGCAAGCGGAAAAATTAAAACGTCAATGGTTGGAAATAAAGTAAAAAAGTAGTTAAGGAGAAAAACTATGAGAAAGAGTAGGAAATTTAGCTCAATGTTGTTTGCTGCGACGTTAGCCTTTATGATCTTCGGATTATGTTCATGTTCGCAGGGTCCGTCTAAGATCGTTGACGGGGAACTTTATCCGGAAGGAAAGAATTGGGAAATGATAACGTCAAAGCCCTCGGAACCCGTCAATATTACCATGTGGATACCGAACTCCGCCACATCTACGATGGGCGTCGGTATTCAGACGCTGGCGGATTTGTTCAATCAGGAACAAGCGACGAACAATCCGGGAAAAAATATTACGGTAACCGTTGAGTATCAAGGCAAATCAAGCACGCTTAACGAAAAGCTTCAGGCGTCGATCCTGTCAGGAAACAATCCCGTTATATCGGCGATAGGCGTTTCGTCCGTTCCTCTGTTCGCGTCGAAAACGATAGATCTTCGCAGAGTGTTTACATATGAAGAATTGCAGGCGCAAAATCAGGGGCTGCTTCAATATTCGTTGTATAACGGCGCATTTGTATTAAATCCTTATTTCCCGAGCGCGAGCAACATTATAGTCGCAAATAAAACGTTGATGAGTTCTAAGGGCGTTACTTTGCCGACTGCCGCAGACATAATCAAACAGCCCAAAGGCGACGATTGGACTTGGGATAAGTTTATCGCAGCGGCAAAGAAGGTTACCGATACCAAAAAAGGGATTTACGGGTTTGCCTCCAACTCTTTGGATCCGATCGGAATGATGTATCAGCAGGGCGGAAGCTTATATAATAAAACGGTTACCGAGCTTGCGTTTACCAAGGACGATAAGTTTGCCAAAGGACTTGAATTCTGGCGCTCTTTGGTTACCGAAAATTGCATGTTGAACCCTAATTCCCGTTCGAATCACGGAACGATTATCGTTTCGGAATTTTACGAGCAAAAAGTGGGGATGATATACACAACTTCGTCCAATATAGTCAGCTTCTCGAAGCAGGCGAAAGAAAACAATTACGAGCTGGAAGTGTTGCCGTTCCCCAAGAAAACCGACTATTTTACGAATCAGGGCGGTTCGGGCATCGTTATTTTGAATAATAAGCCTCAAAAAGAAATAGACGCTGCGGCGGAATTTTTAAGATGGCTCAACAAACCGTCGAATATAGCCAAAATGTGTAAGGCGTCGGGATATTTGCCGTTACACCCCGCCGCCATGAATGAACCCGAATTGGTTGAGATTTACGAGGAAACCCCGCTGTTGAAAACGGCTGCGGAACTGATGATATTCGGCGTTAAATCTCCGCAGGGAAAAGCCAAAGTCGCCTGCGATTCCGAAATCAACAAATATTGCAAATATATCTGGACCGAGCCGAATATGAGCATCGAGGAAATCGTTAAAGCGGTTACGGAAAGGGCTCAGTACACAATAGAGGCCAATCAGTAATGAGAATTTCAAAAGACAGGGTATCGTTTTCGATAATAGGTTTAGGTGGGCGCTCACGCGCCTACCTAAATGCGTTAAAAGAGCTTTTTGCGGGGAAATTCGAAGTGTCGGCTATTGCCGAACCGGACAAGGAAAAAAGAGAAAATGCCGCCAAAGAATTTGATGTTCCCTCCCGAAATGTTTTTGAAAGCGACTTGGCTTTAATGGAAAAGCCGAGATTGTCCGATGTTGCCGTCATAGGCACGCAGGACGGTTTGCATTACAGAGAGGCGACCGCGCTTATCGGGAAAGGCTACGATTTAATTCTTGAAAAACCTATTTCAAGCAATATAAACGAAATAACGAGTTTATATGAATGTTATAAAAAACATCCGGGCGTTACTGTAGCGGTTTGTCATGTTTTGAGGTATAGTAAATTTTTCAATAAGTTAAAGGAAATTATCGATTCCGAGCGGCTCGGCAAGGTGGTTTCGATAGCGCATAACGAAAATATAGGGTATTATCACTACGCGCACAGTTACGTGCGCGGTCCGTGGAATAACTCCGAAACCAGCGGACCGCTTATTATGACAAAAAGCTGCCACGATATGGATATACTGTTATATCTCTTGGGGGATAAGAGAGCGAAAACCATTTCTTCCGTGGGCAGCCTGAGTTTTTTTTGCGAAAAAAATTATAACGCGGAAACAATGGCTGAAAAATGTATAAACTGTCCTCAAAAAGACGTTTGCGCCTATTCCGCCGTACGTATTTACGGAACAAAAAAAATCAAATCGATCGTATTCGATATGTCCAGCGTCGAAAAAATCAACGAGAGTCTCGGCAACAATAAGTACGGCAGGTGCGTGTTCAAATGCGACAATAACGTTTGCGATCATCAGTCCTCCTCGATTCTGTTCGACGACGGAGTAACCGCTACTTTCAGCCTGTCGGCTTTTACGGCAAAAGTCAACAGATCGATTAAAATTATGTGCGAGTACGGGGAAATCCGCGGGATAGAAAAACCTTACATTATAGAGACCACCGATTTCAGAACCGATAAGACAACCGTTATTGATCTTGATATAGCGGAGGGCGGACACGGCGGTGCGGATAAAGATTTTATAAAGACCTTTATGGATAAATACGTGCAGTCTTTGCCGATGGAATCGTCGCTCGATAAGTCGATCGAGTCACATGTTATGGCGCTTTTTGCGGAAAAATCAAGACTGAACGGCGGACAGGTTCAAAATGTGGAAGAATTTATGAAAGGTATCGGGTGAACAGTGGAAGAAGTAACTTTTGCGCCTAAAATTAAAAGATTCGGGGCTTATATTATCGATTTTTTTATTCTTTTTGTTTTTTGGTATTTGTTGACGAAAAAGGATTTGGAAAAAGTAAACGTCTTGTTGGAAACGCTTGACCCCGACGCCGTGGGCGCGGCAGATATTTTTGCCGAAGCGATAATCAAGCTATACGTCAGTTTTATCTTTAAGCTGATGTTTGTCGAAGTGTTATATTATTGTCTTGTACCCGCTGTTTTGGGAAAGGGAAGAACTGTCGGCAAGCTTATTTTTAAAATTAATTTGGTCAGCAGAGATACGGGTGAGGAATTAAGCGTGCCGAGGTTATTTCTGAGAGAGCTCCTCGGAAGAGCGATAATTGAAACGCTTTTTGTAATACCCCTTTTTGTCTCCATGTTCATGCTGCTGTTTACCGAAGACGGCAAAACCATAAGAGATTTATTGGGAAGATCGATTACCGTGGAACAGGTGTAAAATGGTCATAAAAAAGGTTGAAACCATCAAGGAAGCGGAAGCCGCGATAGAATTTGCGAACGAACAGTTTGAAACCGACTTCAAAAAGATCGAGCCCAAAATTTATTTGCACGATACTATCGGAAAAACTTTTACGGCTTTCTGCGGCGAAAGCATGGCGGGCATGTTTTCAATATACGAATTTGCTTATAAAAACTTAAAATGCATGTCGATCGGTACGGTATGCGTAGCTCGGCAATACAGAAACCAAGGCGTTATGAGCGGCTTTTTCGAATATCTGAAAAAAGAAAATTATTTTGATAACGATATAGCTACGCTGAATGGCGATAAATCGAGATACGAGCATTTCGGTTTTTCCAAGGTTATTGAAAGCTATACTTATAAATTTTCGGTGTCAAAAAATTTATCCGCAGTAAAGTGCGAGCGCGCCGAGTCCAAAGACGAAAAACTGCTTTATGACATTTATCGAAAATATAATATCGGCGTTTGCCGGCTTAAGGAAAATTTCTCGGACGTTTTGAAGACCAACGGAAATACCGTTTTGAAGCTTCATCTCAACGATAAATATTCTTATGCGGTTTATGATGAAAAAAACGCTGTTGTTTTAGAATGTTACGGGGATATCGATTTTTATGAAGTCTTGAATTCAATAGGACAAAGTTACAATCAAACCGCTATTTACGCCGAATCGCCTTACAATTGTCACGATTCTCGCCTTGCAAAGAACGCTAAGGGTTACACCGTCAAATTAAAAACGAGTATAAACGTTTTGAATATTAAAAAATTTATCGAACAAACCTGCGTTGCGAAAAACAGAGAAATGCGGAAATATCATTTTAACGTGGACGGCAAAGGTTACAGGCTGAAAATCGATCGGGGAAACGTATGCGTCGAAGAAACGGACGGCTTATGCGATAAGAAATATAAGTCGTCGGAATTTGTTTACGCGTTATTTAATTATTGCGAACAAAACGATACGATATCGGAAATTATCCGTCCGATAATCCCCGCAAGTTTTACTTGCTTGGAGTGTATATGAAAAAATTATTATATATAAATATCGACGGATTTTCCTATTCTTACTATGAACGGCTGAAAAAGGAAGGAAAATCGCAAATATTTGATAAATTGGCGGGAGACGGAACGTTTTTTCACAATTTATCGAGCGGACTCGTGTCCATTACGAACCCGATGCAAAGTGCTATTCTTTGCGGGGCTTACAGCAACAAAACGCATAATTTTTATCAGCATTTCGATAAAAAGTCTTTACAAATCGTCAAACATAAACGTACCTTTGACGCCGAAAACGTAGCCGATGTTTTTTTGAAAAGCAATAAGACCGTTTGCTCGCTACACCAGTTTATGCTGGAAGATAACCCTTGCAAGGAAGGCGTCGAGGGCAATACTTATATCAAAAGTCCGTTGGCGCACAGTAATTTTAAGGACAGATTTAAGATATTGAAGGATATAGTCCAAGGAAAATACGTAATAAGCGGTGAGAAAAAAATGTCTTTCAAAGAATTTCCGGACTTTATGGCGGTATATTTTGACGATATAGACTCTCTCGGGCATAATAACGATTACGGCGACGTTCCCAAAAGGCATAACTTCGAATACAGACAAAAAGATATTATTGATTGTCTGGTCGAGTTTCAACAAGAGCTGGATGAATTTATAAATATTTGTAAAAGCACGGGGCTTTATGACGATTTGATAATTTTGATCGCCACCGATCACGGAATGACTCCGTTTTTCGGCAAATCAAAATTGTCTGATGTCCTTGATTTAATAAATAAATCCGGAATAAAAGCGGACTCGGCTTTTGATTTTGACGACGAATCGCAAATTATCGCGCTACCTTATACAATAGAGCTTTCGCTTTATTTTATAAAGCCCATAACTTCTTCACAACGAGAACGCTTGATAAGTTTGCTTGAAAGCAAGGACTATGTGGACAGAGTGTTTGTGAAAGAGGAAATGGAAAAAAACTACGGGCTTGATGAAAGAGGTCCCGATATGCTTATCAGCCCGACTTACGGCAATCATTTCTATAAAAAGGATTGCGAAGAGAATTATTTCGGGGCAAGTCACGATTCCTTTCACGAAACCTCTCAACATATTTTCGGTCTTGTATTCGGCAACGTAAATCATAAAGGTCAAATTTATACCGATAAAGTAAACGTAATTGAACTACTGCCGTCAATATTAAAAAACTATTTTAATCTGACGCTGAAGGACAGCACCGTTAAGCCGATAGAAATATAATGGAGTGTTTAATAAAAAAATTGCAAAGCACGAATATCCCTTTTGAAAACGCGGCTCTCGATATGGGACCTTTTGATAGCCAAACTAAAATTGTTTATAATTTGGCTAGCGGTGCGGCTCAGATTTATTTAGAAAGCCGTTAACGTCAATCGAACAATCTACGCTTATAACTGCATTATCAAATATTACGGGTGTAGCCAACGTTTACGACAGAGCGCAATTAGACCAAATGAATACCCCTAAAAATTTAGGGGATTTGGTTGTCGATTGCGATGTCGGTTATGCTTTTTCGACATCGGCTGCAGAGCACGGCTCTTATGCTCAAAGACATACGATTCTATTTTTCAGCGGCAGGGGAATCAAGAGCGGATTCTCTTATGCTCCCGTCTGCCGAACGGTCGATATTGTTCCGACGATTTATCATCTGAACGGATTGATATCTCCGTCTACGGTTGACGGCAACGTCTTAACTTCGATTTTAACCGCTCAGGGGTGAGTATGAGATTTTTATTTGCTTCCGATTCCTTTAAAGGCAGTTTGTCGTCCGAAGCCGTTGGCAAAATTATGACCGAAGCCGCGAGGGAAATATTTCCCGATTGCGTTTGCAAAAACATAATAACGGCAGACGGCGGCGAGGGGACTATTCAGGCGATAAAGGCCGCCAAGGGCGGAGAATATGTCAACGTCAAGGTTAAAGACCCCTTTTTCAGAGATATTACCGCAAAGTATTTGGTTTGTGACGATTGCGCCGTTATATCGGTTGCGGAAGCCATAGGACTTACTCTTTTAAAAAATGATGAAAGAGATCCGTTAAAGGCAAGTTCTTACGGCGCAGGTCAATTAATCGCCGATGCGATAGATCGCGGGTATAAAAAAATTTGTATAGCTTTGGGTGGTAGCGCAACCTGCGACGGGGGAATCGGTGCGTTGACGGCGTTGGGCGTTGAGTTTTTTGCCGAAAACGGTGATGTTTGCAAGGGCGTCGGCGAAGAGTTGATTAAAATAAGAAACGTTTCGCTTAAAAATTGCCATGATTTTAACGATATCAAGTTTACTTTACTTTGCGACGTAAACAATACTTTGCTCGGAGTATCCGGCGCATGCTTTACATTTGCTCCGCAGAAAGGAGCCGACCGTAAAACGGTACAGCAATTGGAAGACGGAATGCAAAACTTTGCAAAAGTTGTTCAAAGACGTTTTAATTGTGTGACTGATTTTGAAGGAGGCGGGGCTGCCGGTGGATTGGGCTTTGCATTAAAGGTATTTTTGAAAGCGGAAATAGAAAGCGGAATAAATTACATTTTGCGTCTGAATAATTTTGACGATGAAGTTTTAAACGCCGATTGTGTTTTTAGCGGGGAAGGAAAAATCGACGGGCAAACGGGTGGAGGTAAAGTTGTCTCGGGCATTGCCAAGCGTTGCAAAAAATTCAATAAGCCGCTTATTTGTATTGTCGGTTGCGTCGGAGACGATGCGGAACCTCTATACGATACGGGGGTCACGGCTATATTTTCCATAATAAATAAACCGATGGATCTCTCTCAATCGATTGAAAACGCAACCGAATTATATTCTGCCGCCGCAAAAAACATTTTCAGAGTGTTAAAAACAAATATGTTTGTAAGGTGAAGATAATGGATGAGAATATGGTCTATTTACTACGGCTGTTTTTAGCGGTGGTTCTCGGATTTGCCGTCGGTTTCGAACGCAGACTTCGTTCGAAAGAAGCGGCGATTTGAACGCATACTATAGTCGCGGTTGGGGCGTGTTTGTTTATGTTGGTGTCAAAATACGGATTTTTTGACATGGACGGAACTAAATTCGATGCATCTAGAATAGCGGCGCAGGTGGTATCCGGTATAGGTTTTATAGGCGCGGGAATGATTTTTTATAAAAAGCAAACCGTTTACGGTCTTACTACTGCTGCGGGAGTGTGGACTACTGCGGGGATAGGCATGGCAACGGGCGCGGGAATGTATCTGCTGTCGATTGGAGCCGCCCTAATGGTTATTTTTGCCCAATTCATTATGCATATCTGATGTAAATTGTTTACGAAAGACAAAAACAGCATAATTAAAATCGTTTTTATCGGCGAAGAAAATCTTTCCGAAATTAAAAGCATTTTCAAGGTTGAAAAATTTTATAGTTTATCGGTAAAAAGAAGTGAATCCAACGATTTGATCTCTGTTGCGATAGCAAATAACGCACAATTAAGCGAAGAGTATCTACTTTCTCAATCGATTCAAAATAGCTTCATATTGTCTTTCGATTATAACAAAAACGACGAGATGTAAAAGTTGTCATATAAAAGAAGGAATCTATACAAAATAAAAAAGCGGTTGCAAATCTGCAACCGCTTTTGCCGTTTATAAGATGGAGGATGTTAAATAAAGTGTGTAAATTAGAAAAAAGGCTTGCACACTTTCCTTTTATTAAGAATTCGGCATAAAAAAGGGAGCGTTAAAACTCCCTTTCATAGCCGTTTTATTCAGTTGTTCGGCGTATAAAATTTGCCGTTTACTTCGACTTTGTCGTTTGCAATTGTCGGCTTGCCGGTTGTATAGGCTCGAAGAATGATTTTATTCGGCTCGACTTCGGTTTCTTTTGCGATATTACCGTCAAAAAACGTTTCGTCGTTGCCGACTGCCAAGACCTTAAATCCTTTTTGAACCATATAAGCTGAGAACTGCCAGAGTTTCTCGAATTTGCCGTATGAGTCCATAATTACGGATATGTTTTATTCGGGGTGATATGCGGTTATTCTGAAATAATTTGTCATAGTAAAATCTCCTTTGCGGTTATGCCGCTAATTGTTTTAGTTTTCTGTTTGCGTATGGTAGCCACTTTTTGTTGACGAAGTTTATTGCTTCTTCCGTAGGCTTGCTGTCAAGGTCACCGTAACACTGTAAAATGCGTTTTTGTGCCGGTGAATACTCAATCGTAACGAATGGAACGTCCGGTTGCTCTTTGGTTCGAATAAAGAATATAAGCGATTCTTCGCGAGCGAATTTTTGGTCGTAACCCATACGCCCGACACAATGATGAAGCAGTTCGCCTTCGTGAATGAGATCCGACGGCTTTTGTGCGATAATCGCTATATAGACGGACTTTTTATCGTATTCAAGCCCTAAATACTTGCTCGCAACGACGGCAAATTTATCGTAAAGGGCTTTGCGTTCCTGCTCGTCTTTCAATGCTTTTGCGGTGTTGTATTCATCGATACGAATATCGTGCCAACGTTTGAAATCGTGGGGATAACGGTTTTTGCTTTCCGGCATATTCAAGCCGAGATAATTGCACGCTTTGAAATAGTCGTTATATGAGTAAACGCTTGTTTTTTGCTCGTCGAGATAGGTAACGAATTTTTCAATGTCGCCTTTGAAGAACGCTTTCAATTCGGATATGCCAACGGCTTTCGTTAAGGCTAATCTGTTTGTACGTATGGCTTGCAGTTCCGCAAGTGGTCTGTTCGTTCTGAACGCACGCAGAATAACGTCAACGTAGTAGCAGTTTTGTATTATCTCGACGCGGTTCTTCATAAGCCATTTGCAAAAGCGTTTCTTATTGCCGATTTCTTTCAAAATTTGCGTAGAAAAAGCATAGTCGCAAAGCCCCGCTTTCATTATGTATTCGATTTGCGGATACTGCTTGTAATAACGTAAGTATTTCAAGATGTCAACGCCCCGATAAAGATTTACAGCGGAATACTTGTATTCGGGGAATTTATCCAGATACTCTCGGTTTACGATAGGCGCAAACGGATCGAAATATTTATCGTCGGAACAGCCCCAAGCAGTGCTTTCGTACCAACGCTCGGATTTTTGCAAGCCTTGTTCGTACCAACCGACTTGATAACCGGCGATATAGTAGAAAACCATATCTTTTACAAAGCACTCTTTGGAGTTCAAGCCGTGAACGGCTACTTGTTTATACAGCCACTGTTTGTAGTGGTTTCTAACGGCAACCGTTACTTTTACAAGTTCGCCGTTGTTTTTCGTAAGATATGAATAGAAACGAGTATGTCCGGGCGCGCAAGTCATATTTTCTTTGTCGTAACGTCTGATGCACTCGACTATGTATTTCGGAACGGATTTTATCTTTTCGATTTTCATTTGTTTTACCTCACAATAAACGTATCGTCTAAAACGGCTTTGAGTTTTGCAATAATTTCGTTGTCAAAGGAAGGCTGTTCAAGCTCGTAAATTTCTTGCGGTTCTTCGACGTCGCCGTCGAACTTTTGCATATCGTATTCGGTCAAATCGTCGCAGAGAATTTCTCCTGTATCTTCGTCTATAAGTCGATTATCCGAATAATTTACACGCTGAATGAATTGCGTATCGTAGGGATTTTCGATGATATACAGGTCGTGCCGTTTAACGATTTTAGCGAAGTAATTTTCGGCTGCGTGGTAAGGAAAACCGATCATCGGTATACGGTTTTCCAAGCCAACGTCACGGCTTGTAATAGTCAGTTCGAGTTCATTACCGAGCATAACGGCATTGTCGCCCAAAACTTCATAGAAGTCGCCTAAACGAAGTGCCACGACAGCCGTCGGACGTTCGCTTTGGTAAAGCATATAATCTCGGTAAGTCTGATTGCCTTTCGGTTGTTCTTTGACTGGTGATTGCTTAATTTGTTGCGATTCTTCTTCGGCAACGATCTGCATTGCTTCTTGCATTTCTTCTACCGTCGGCATATCAGAATCGTCGTCTTTTGTATCGCTTTCGGCTGTGAAGTGTCGTTTACGGTATCTTTAATGTCGGTTTCGTCGAGTCTGTCAAAGATTGAGAATTGCAGGTTCTGCGGTTTGGGTTTAGTCGTAGAAGTCGGCGTATAGGTTGGTTTTTGCGTAGTTTTCGGTTTTGCTACAACGGGCTTATATTCTTCGCCGTCTATGGTGTAAAGCGTTCCTTCGATAGAATCTTCCTCAAAATAATGGATTGCCCAACCGTAAACGGTAGCGTCATCAACACAGGCGGAAGAAGTACCTTTTTCTGCAAGTTTTCTCGCTTCGTCGCAAGCATATTTCATAAAGCCGGAAAAAGTCTTTTTGTTGATAAGCGGCTTACCGTCTTTCTCAAACGGCGTGCCGTTGTTTATCTTGTCTGCCAATGTTTCGCTCGCGTTGTTTTGCAAATAATTAAGTATCAATTCTTCTTGCTTATTAGCGGCAGTTAAATTTATTTTCATAGTTTTATCTCCTTAAAAGGGTAAATCGTTTAATAGTTCGGCGGCAGTGCCTTCCAAGTCGGAAAGCGTTGTATAGTTGTTAAAACCGCCGCGGTAATCCGTTTCGTTTTCTGCCGTGCGAATAAGTATGTGGTCATACCATTCGTTGGAAAAATACCGAACGTCGGATATGGATATGTAAACACATTTGTTTTCCGCGCTTTTAATAAACGCCGAAAAGCAGTAGTGATTTTTGCCGACGTTTAAAAGTCGCCAATTGTTATTTTTGCAAACCGACTTCAAGTAGTTTATATATTTTGTTTGGAACGATTTGTAATCGTCACCGGTGTAACAACCCGACGAAAATTCGTAGTTTACGTATTTTTCTAAATCTTTGATATTAGCCATTGTTTTGCACCTCTCAATATAATTTGACAATTTTAACGTGTTTTCCGATTAAGCCGTTGTCTTGCCTAAACTTTTTTACAGTTTGTTGTAACGTATAAACGACGTAGCGGTTTTTCTTTTGCGTGTAACCGTCATCGTAATCAAGGGTGATAATTCCTGTATCGCTGTAAGTGTAAAATATAAATCTCATTCTTCGATTCTCCTGTAAACGTCGTCGGCGTAGTAAGTACAGTTGAACCAATTAAAAAGAGCGTGACATTTCACCCCTTATAGTCAACTATGTAATCGTTATCTCCGACTTCTTCAAGTACGGTTATTTCAGCCATTTCGCCGTTAAGCGAATGGATGTGTGCCATCACTTTATAATTCATTCGAGTCTACCTCCAAGATACGTAATTCTATAAAATCGTGCAAATAATCTAATGTGCAAAACAGATTCCACCAAAGTTCGTGTTCTTTACCGTCGGTAAAGGTGTCGTTACAATCCAATTCGTAGTTATGTTGTAACTCTCCGTTTTCAAAAGCGTTAGCCGCCCAACTCATTTCGGGGCTTCTTTTTGCTTTCTATAATCTCTTGAAAGCGTTCAACGGCTTTTTCATAAGTGGAAAAGGCTTGCGTATCCACGCCGTCGTAATCTTCTGCTGAATATTGAAATAAAACAAGATAGATTTTCATATTTTCACCTCACGCAATACGTTTGATTCCACCGCCGAACGAGCGGATGCCGATAGTTTCGAATTCCGAGCAGAAATCGTCGGATTTATTCCAAACGTAAGCAAAGGCGTAGTACATATTGCCTTGCGAATAAAGCATTTCATCCCATTCTTCCTCGTAATCGGAGACATAGAGAAAATCGTAACATTCTCCGAATTCCGTGTATTCGTGGGTAACGGCATATACAAGCACGTTGTGCTTTTCTTCAAACGCTTTGATTTTTTCTATTAGTTCGGGTTCTTGCCAAGCCCAAAATCCGCCGAAGTTCTCGTAAAAACAAACGGTATTGTCTTTTTCAAAACCTTTTATGTAAGGTTTGTAAATGTCTAACTTTTTCATAAGTTCGATTGCCTTTACTTTTTTGTTTTCGATAGTAATATTCATTGTAAAATCTCCTTTTTTATTGAATTTCAATTAAGCCTTCGCTGTATTCTTGCAAATATTCTTCGCCGCAGTATCTTCCGTAGCGTTCGAGGTCGATAAAATCTAAAATATGGTCGGGTATGGTGTAACCACAACAGTCAAGCATTTCTTTACCGTAATCCTCCCAATCGTATCCACGCCATAAATCTATATCGTCGTTCCATCTGTGACCGCGGGATTTTACTCTTTCTTCAAAATCATCGAAACAACGCACTTCGAGAAAAGCGCAAAAAACTTCATATTTTTCGTCGTCATCCAGAACGCCTGAAGCGTTCAGAGTATTGAATAATTCCTCCGGATTGACGTAATCCCAATTGATTGAACCGTCTTCGATACCGTCTACATCTTGTATGAACAATTCTTCGTCGATGCCGTCAAGTTCAAAGCCTTTTTTTTTAAGTTCGTCTACAATTTCTTCCCAATCGGAATAATCCGAAAGGTCAAGCCATTTCGAGCCTAAGGCACGTTCATTACATTCGTTGTAAGAACCCCAAGAGCCGATTACTATGCTAATGTTACCATTCATTTTGGTTGCCTCCTTCGATAGCAATTTTTTCTTCAATCATATCTTGTACTTCTTCAAGCAGTTCTTGTAAGTCGATAATAGGTTTATTCATTATTTGCAAGCCTCCGTTTCGTCGATATAAATTTTTTCATAGGTGTTACCGTATTCGATGTAATGACCGC
>CAKQXZ010000034.1 GCA_934292955.1 uncultured Clostridia bacterium | reverse complement strand
GTTGTATTATCCGAAAGCTTTGCAATATCTTGCGCCCGTTGTTTCGCCGATGGTTGCGCATGCAAAAATGCTTAAAGAGAAGTATCCGGATTATAAAATCGTCTTTATAGGTCCGTGCGTTGCGAAAAAACGCGAAGCTGCCGAAAGCGGAGTGATAGACGGCGTGCTTACCTTTGAAGATCTTGAAAAAATGTTTGCGGAGAAAAAAATAAATCCCGAAGAAATCGAAGTCGCAGAAACCGGAAAGGTTAACGACGCTTTGAACCTTGCGAGATATTATCCGATAAGCAGGGGGATTATTAAATCTTTTACGGTCCTGCCTAAAGGATATGAATATGTTGCCGTAGACGGGGTAAAACGCAGTTTCGACGTACTCAGCGATATCGAGTCGCTTTCGGGTATGTTTATAGAAATTAACTGTTGCGAATACGCATGCATAAACGGTCCGTGCAGCCTTAAACGTCCGGGCGGCGCGTTGAAGTCAAACGAAACGGTAAGAAAATACGTCGGTAAAAAATCGTCGCCCGTCGTGCTTGGAGATAATAAAAATCAGGTTGATATAGATCTTGCGGAAGAACACGAACGACTTAGTCGCCACGAAAGAACCGATCCGAGCGAAAGAGAGATAATGGAAATCCTTGCAAAGACGGGTATTTATAAGCGTGAAGACGAACTTGATTGCGGTGCGTGCGGGTATTCGACTTGTCGCGAAAAAGCGATAGCCGTTCTTAACGGTAACGCCGATATAGAAATGTGTATTCCGTACATGCGCAGACGTGCCGAGTCCATGTCGTATGAAATTATACAGAACAGCCCGTACGGCGTAATCGTTATGGATAACGATTACAGAATTATGGAATACAATTCAAGCGCGCGTTCGATACTAGGAATAGATCAGATTGACGCAAAGGGCAGTTATGCTTACGATTGTTTTGACGTTTCGGAGTTTGCTCTTGCTCGCCAGATCGAAAAGAATATAACGCAAAAACGCATATACATAGACAAAACAAAGAAATATGCAGACGCTACTATCGTTCTGCTTACCGATCACAAAATCATGTTCGCTTTCTTACGCGACGTAACCGAAAAGGTAGAAAACGATAAAAAACTGAACGACGTAAAACGAGAAACGATCGAAACTACCGACGCGGTTATAAAGAAACAGATGCGGGTTGCGCAGGAAATAGCGTCGCTGCTCGGCGAAACTACGGCGGAAACGAAAGTTGCTCTTTTGAAACTAAAAAAGACTTTGATCGATTCTGGTTATAAGGATGAATGAACATGGGACTTTATCTTGAAAACGGTTATACTTCGCTCAATAAAAAGGGTGAAGAATTATGCGGCGATAAAGTGGAATGCGTAGTACGCGGAGATTACACGACCATTGTTCTTGCCGACGGAATGGGTAGCGGCGTAAAAGCCAATATATTGTCCACTCTGACGTCGGAAATCCTTTGTACGATGGTGTCGAACGGAATAGACGTCGAAGAATGCATAGATACGATTATTCAGACTTTGCCCGTATGTAAGGTAAGGGGAGTTGCTTATTCTACCTTTTCCGTTATTCATGTAAACAATCAGGGAAAGGGTTTCCTTTTTGAATTCGATAATCCCGCCGCCATTTACTATCACAACGGCAAATGCTGCGATTTTGACAGAACGGAACACGAGTATTTCGGCAAAAAAGTATATGTTGCGCAGTTGAATCTCGAAGAAAACGATGTGATAATCATTATGAGCGACGGCGTTATTCATGCCGGAATAGGCAGACTTCTTAACTTCGGCTGGCTAAGACAGGACGTTATGAAGTATCTTGACGAGGAAGTCAAGCCTGATATGAGCGCAAGATGCATTGCCTGTCTGCTTGCCGGGGCTTGCAACGATTTATATATGGGCGAACCGGGTGACGACACGACTATCGCCGCGGTAAAAATAAGAAAAGAACTTAACGTTAAAATTCTCGTAGGACCGCCCGTGGATAAAGAGAAAGACGATTATTATATCTCGCAGTTCCTTGAAGGCAACGGAAAAAAGGTCGTATGCGGCGGCACGAGTTCGCTTATCGTTTCGAGATATCTTAACGAAAAGGTTGTAACCGACGTGAATTTTATAGACAAAGACGTTCCGCCTATCGGGCATATTAACGGAATCGATCTTACGACCGAAGGCGTACTTACACTTCGTAAACTGCTTTATCATTCCGAAAAATATTTAAGCAACAGTGACCTTACTCCGAAGTATTACACAAGTAAAGACGGAGCTTCGCTTCTTGCCGATCTGCTTTTCGAAAAAGCTACGCATATTACTTTTTACGTCGGACAAAGTATCAATGCTGCACATCAAGGTCTGCCTATAGATATAACGATGAAACTTAAACTTGTGGAGTCATTGACGACTAACCTGAAAAAGATGGGGAAGGTCGTTATCGTAAATTACGATTGAGCAAGCATTGTATGCGTTTTTGCTCAAAAAACGAAAAAATGTTACGGTTTTTGATTTTGACCGTAAAATATTTTGAAAGCGGCATAAAAAAAGTTGATTTATACGGGGTAAAATGATAGAATTCGGGTTTAGAAATTGCGTTATCAGTGTGAGTGCCGATGCGGAGTTTTCTTTTGCGTAATGGCGGTTGCCGGTTCGTAGTTGTTCGGTAAAAATCGAAGATAACATCGTAATCGACGAATTCGTTTTTGCGTTGCATACGGCAGGTGGCAATCTGTCGGAACTAACACCCGAGAACAAAAATTTTATTTGCGGATATTTTTTACTGATGAACGTGACTATATGTATGGGCAGTGCCTGCTTTCTTAAAGGTTCTGACGAAGTCGTAACCAAATTTATAAAAATAATCAACGAAAAAGGTTTAAGGTCTAAAATCAATATCTGCGGTGCGTTTTGTATGGGGCATTGCGGAGCGGGCGTAAGCGTCGAAGTGGACGGCGAATATTTTTCCGTAGCGCCCGAAAACGCCGAACGTTTTTTTGAAGAAAAAGTACTTTCAAAATTAACCGATAACACATAATCGGTAAAAAATAAATTATTAACAACAAAAGAATTTTTTGGAAACAAAAGGAGAATAAAAATGAACAAGGTAACAATTATCGGAAGCGGAAGAGTAGGTTCTACCATAGCGTATTCGCTCACTTGCAGAGGATTAGCCGACGAAATCGTCATAATCGATATCGACGGTAACCGCGCTCTCGGTGAGGCTCTCGACATTCGTCAGGGACTTGCTTACGACAGTGCTTGCCGCGTTTACGCCGGCAGTTACGAAGACGCTGTTGAATCGAACATTGTTATTATAACTTCGGGTATCGCAAGAAAGCCCGGTCAGTCGCGTCTTGAACTGATTAAAACAAACATTGCTATTCAGAAGTCGATAATTCCCGAAATCACGAAAGTTGCTCCGGGAGCTGTTTACATAATGGTTTCTAACCCTGTTGATATTCTCACGTATTCTTTCTGCCGTCTTTCAGGTATTCCCGAAAGCAGGGTAATCGGTTCCGGCGCGATTATCGATACGGCAAGACTTCGTTCGAGAATTGCTGACTATTGCGGGCTTGAAGTAGGAAATATTCACGCTTACATGTTCGGCGAACACGGCGATTCGGGCTTCTCGGCATGGTCGCTTGCAAGAATAGCGGGTATGCATGTCGAAGAATATCAAAAAGCGGTTGACAGTTCGGAAATATTCACCACAAAGATCGATACCGAAGAAATCGAAAAGTACGTTCGCGAATCGGGCGCAAGAGTTATTGCTCGTAAGGGCGCAACTTTCTATGCTATCGCTTCGACCGTATGCAATATCGTTAAGATGATTTACACTAACGCAAACGCGGCATTGACTGTTTCTACTATGATGCACGGCGAATACGGCGTTGACGACGTATGCCTGAGTACTCTTAACATAGTAGGTCGTAACGGCGTCGTCGGTAAAATCAATCCCAAACTGACCGACGAAGAAGTAGCAAAACTTCACAACAGCGCAAAGATTCTGAAAGATATCATTGCTCAACTCGATTTTAACAACTGATTTATTTACGATTATGGAATTCAGAATAGAAAAAGACACAATGGGCGAAGTCAAGGTTCCCGCAGATAAATACTGGGGGGCTCAGACCGAGCGCAGTTTCGAAAACTTCAAAATCGGCGGCGAAATCATGCCGCGCGAAATAACGCATGCTTTCGGCATTCTTAAAAAAGCTGCGGCGATTGCCAACTATAATCTCGGCAAACTTCCCGAAAATAAACTAAAGGCTATTTCCGCCGCTTGTGACGAAGTTATTTCTGGCAAGTTGAACGAGCATTTCCCCCTTGTCGTGTGGCAGACGGGTAGCGGTACGCAGTCGAATATGAACGCTAACGAAGTTATCGCCAACAGGGGTAACGAAATTGCCGGCGAAAAACTGCTTCACCCCAATGACGACGTTAACAAGAGCCAGAGTTCAAACGACACGTTTCCGACGGCTATGCATATTGCGGCGGTCGTGGCGATAGAAGATAAGCTGTTCCCCGCAATCGACAAACTCGTCGAAACATTCAAACGCCTTGAAAAAGAGAACGAAGGAATAGTCAAGAGCGGAAGAACGCATCTTCAGGATGCTGTTCCAGTAGCCTTTTCGCAGGAAATAAGCGGCTGGCGCGCTATGCTCGAAAAAACTAAAGAGCAACTCGGTTATGCGCTTAACGGGCTTAAGGAACTCGCTCTCGGCGGCACTGCCGTAGGCACTGGACTTAACGCTCCCGTAGGGTTTGACGAAGAAGTCGCTAAACAGGTCGGTTTGCTTACCGGTAAACAATTCAGAACGTCGGATAATAAATTCCACGCGCTTACGTCTAAAGACGCGATGGTGTTTGCGCACGGCGCAATGAAAGCTCTTGCATGCAATCTTATGAAGATCGCAAACGACGTAAGGTGGCTTGCTTCCGGCCCGCGCGACGGTCTTGGCGAAATCTTTATCCCCGAAAACGAACCCGGTTCTTCTATCATGCCGGGTAAGGTCAATCCTACTCAGTGCGAATCGATGACCATGGTTGCCGTTCAGGTAATGGGGAACGACGTGGCTGTCGGGGTAGGCGCTTCGCAGGGTAACTTCGAACTTAACGTATTTATGCCTGTTATCGCTTATAACTTCCTGCAATCGGCAAAAATTCTTGCGGAAGGCATAATTTCTTTCGACGCGCACTGCGCTTCGGGTATAAGAGCAAATAAAGAGAAAATGGCGAACAATCTGCACAATTCTCTTATGCTTGTTACCGCTCTTAATCCGTATATCGGCTACGAAAAAGCAGCTATGACAGCTAAAAAGGCGTTCAAAGAAAATATTTCGCTCAAAGAAGCATGCGTAGGGCTCGGATTCCTTTCGGCTGAAAAATTCGACGAAGTGTTCCATCCCGAAGAAATGGCTTATCCGCACAAAAAATAATATCCTTATATAATATATCTTAACTTTTCCGGAAATCGAAATGAAAATAAGTTATTATCCCGGTTGCACGCTTAAAACGCAGGCAAAAGATCTTGATAAATACGCAAGGCTTTCGGCTGCCGCTCTCGGTGTGGAAATGGAAGAAATAGAAAATTGGCAGTGTTGCGGAGCGGTTTATCCTACCGCCCGTGACGAAATTGCCACAAAATTATCGGCGGTACGCGCGCTCGATTACGCAAAACATAACGGGGGCAAACTGCTTACGCTTTGTTCTGCTTGCCACAACGTTATAAAGCGCGTGAACGACGATATGAAAAACGACGAAAATATTCGTTTTAAGGCTAATAATTATCTTAAATTGGACGAGCCTTACGGCGGCGAAACGCAGGTTTTGCATTATCTCGAACTGCTGCGTGACGTTGTCGGATTTGATGAAATAGCAAAAAAAGTCGTGAACCCTGTCGGAAAGAAAATAGGGGCGTATTACGGCTGTTTGTTGCTTCGTCCGAGTAAGGTTATGGCTTTCGATAAGCCCGAAAATCCTACTGTTCTGGAAGATTTTATCAAGTCAATCGGGGCAACTCCCGTAAAATATGCGATGCGTAACGAATGTTGCGGCGCATACGTCGGGTTAAAAAACGAAAACTTAGCCGAAAACAGTTGCCAAAGGATAGTAAAGAACGCTTTGGAAAACGGCGTGGAAGCAATTGTTACGGCATGTCCGCTTTGTTATTATAACCTTCGCAAACATTGCGGCAATAAGATCGAAGTCGTATATTTTACCGAGTTGCTTGCTGACGCGTTGGGGGTGAAGAACAATGGATAATCTCGAACGTCAAAGTCAGATAATGCGCATATCGGGTACGGACGTGCAGAAATGCATGAAATGCGGTAAATGTTCGGGCAGATGTCCCGCGTACAAAGAAATGGACATAAGACCGCATCAGTTCGTATCCTATCTTGCGAAAGGTAAAATTGACAAACTGCTCAACAGTAAGGCAATTTGGCATTGCCTTTCGTGCATGGAGTGCGTTGAGCGTTGTCCGCGCGGCGTTGCTCCGCAAGGAGTCATCGAAGCGGTAAGGCAAACAGTAATAAGAGCGCAGGGTTGCAACGGCTTGAAAGCGGAAGATATTCCGCCCGTAGTCGACGAATTTATTCCGCAACAACTTTTGGTCAGCGCATATCGTAAATATAATAAATAAGAGAGAGATACAAATGCAGAAAATCGGAGTATTCATTTGTTGGTGCGGAAGCAACATCGCAGCGACTGTAGACGTTGAAAGATTGTCGGCTTTAATAAAAGCGGAACCCGGAGTGGTTTATTCTGCCGATTATCAATACATGTGTTCCGAAAACGGACAACAACTGATTAAAAACGCAATAAAAGAATACAGACTTGACGGAATAGTCATCGGTTCTTGTTCGCCGAGAATGCACGAAGCGACTTTCAGAAAGGCAGCCGAGAGCATGGGGCTTAACCCCTATATGGTTGAAGTTGCCAACCTTCGCGAGCAGTGTTCCTGGATACATAAGGATAAAGAAGAAGCAACCGAAAAGGCATTGATTCTTCTTCGTACCGCTATCGCGAAAGTCAGACTCGACGCGCCCCTTACGGCCGGCGAAAGCCCGGTTGTTAAACGTGCGCTCGTTATCGGCGGCGGTATTGCAGGTATTCAGGCTGCGCTTGATATAGCGGAAGCCGGTTTTCAGGTAGATATCGTAGAAAAGAACCCGACTATCGGCGGCAGAATGGCGCAACTCGATAAAACTTTCCCGACTCTCGACTGTTCGGCTTGTATTCTCACGCCGAAAATGGTCGATTGCGCGCAGAACGAAAAAATAGACATTCTTTCTTATTCCGAAGTAGAAGAAGTCAAAGGCTTTGTAGGTAACTTCAAGGTTAAAATTAAAAGAAAAGCGCGTTACGTCGACGAAACAAAGTGTACCGGCTGCAAAGTGTGTATGGAAAAATGTCCGTCGAGAAAAGGTCTTAACGAGTTCAATATGAATCTCAATAACCGCTCGGCGATTTATATTCCGTTCGCGCAGGCAATTCCTAACGTTGCGGTAATCGATCCCGAACAGTGTCTAAAACTCAGAACGGGTAAATGCGGACTGTGCCAGAGATTCTGCGGCGCCGGCGCGATAAATTACGAAATGAAAGACGAATTCGTCGAAAGAGAATACGGCGCGATTGTAGTTGCTACCGGATTTAAGCCGATAGACGTTTCTCCGTTCAACGAATACGGTTATCTCGATAATAAAGACGTAATCACTTCGCTTGAACTCGAACGTCTTATGAATGCCGCCGGCCCTACAAACGGCGTATTGCTCCGTCCGTCCGACAATACTCACCCCAAGGTGATAACCTTTATTCAGTGTGTCGGATCGAGAGATACTTCCGGCTGCGGTAAGCCGTACTGCTCAAAGATATGCTGTATGTATACGGCTAAACATGCGATGCTTATACGTGAAAAATATCCAGATACAGAAGTTCACGTTTTCTATATCGACGTAAGAACGCCGGGAAAGAACTACGATGAATTCTATCGCCGTGCTGTTGAACAGTATGGAGTCGACTACATAAAAGGTATGGTCGGCAAAGTCTGGAACGAAAACGGCAAACTTATGGTGCAGGGTTCCGACCTTATCGAGAACGAGCAGGTGGTTATACCGTCCGATCTCGTGGTACTTGCCGCGGCTATCGAACCCGAACCGTCGGTAAGAAAGATCGCTACGCTCTTAACCGCAAGTATCGATACGAACAATTTCATGAACGAATCGCACCCCAAACTTCGTCCTGTAGAAAGTCCTACGGCGGGCGTTTATCTTGCCGGTGTTTGCCAAGGGCCTAAAGATATTCCCGAAACCGTATCGCAGGCTTCTGCATGTGCGGCTAAAGTTATCGGTCTTCTTGTAAAAGATCACTTAAAGACTAATCCGTGCGTTGCTCATTCGAACGAAATGATGTGTAACGGATGTTCGCAGTGCGCTAACGTATGCGCATATGGGGCGATAACATATATAGACAAAGAATTCCGTATAGGCGGCGGTAAGACCGAAACAAGACGCGTTGCATCCGTTAATCCCGCTGTATGTCAGGGTTGCGGCGCTTGTACCGTAACTTGCCCGTCGGGGGCTATGGATCTTTCGGGATTCAGTTCCGGGCAGATTTTGTCGGAGGTTGAAGCAGTATGCAAGAGATAATTGAAAATAACGAAAACAAAGAATTTGTACCTAATATAGTTGCTTTCTGCTGCAACTGGTGTTCGTATGCCGGCGCAGATCTTGCCGGTTCGAGCAGACTTTCGTATCCCGCAAACGTAAAGATTATAAGAGTTCCCTGCTCGTGCAGAGTAAATCCGACTTTTGTACTTAAGGCGTTTCAGCGCGGAGCGGATGGTGTTATCCTTTGCGGATGTCATCCCGGCGATTGCCACTACGTAACGGGTAACTTTTACACGAGAAGAAGAATGGCTTTGTTATTTAACTTTCTCGACTATCTCGGTATAGAAAAAGAAAGAACTCGCGTCGAATGGGTTTCGGCTGCGGAAGGCGCGAAATTCTCGGCGGTTATGAATGATTTTGTCAAACAGGTTACCGCACTCGGCGAAAATAAGAGATTGCAGGATCTCAGGGTGAAAGGGGAATAATCTATGACGGAACTCGAATTAAAATTGATCGAAAAAGCCAAAGAACTACTTAACGGCGGCGAAATAAAAAGAGTTGTCGGCTGGACGAAAGGCGAATTTATTCACGATCCCAGCCCCGCGACGTTTGAAAGCGAAGAACAGCTTAAGAATTTCGTTTATAACGATTTTTGCGGTGCAAATCTTTCGAAATATCTCATAAACATATCCAAAAAGGAAGGTAAAACCGCAGTTTTTCTGAAACCTTGCGATACTTACAGTTTTAACGAACTTGTAAAAGAACACAGGATCGACAGAGAAAAAATCTATGTCGTAGGTATCGAATGTCAGGGTAAACTCGATAATTACAAAATCGAAAAACTCGGCACGAGCGGCATTGAAAGCGAAGAATATCAGGGCGATAAAGCCGTATTCGAAACTGTTTACGGCAAGGCTACGCACCTTAAAAAAGAAGTTCTGCTTGAAAAATGTCTTTCTTGTAAAGGCAAGAAATTCGTAGTTGCAGACGAAACCGTCGTTCTTCATGAAATGGACGACACGGCGGACGACAGATTTTCCGAAGTCAGAAAACTCGAAGCGATGACCGCGGACGAAAGATTTGCTTTCTGGAAAAACGAACTTTCCAGATGCATTCGATGCAATGCCTGCAGAAACGTTTGCCCCGCTTGCTCATGCCTTAAATGCGTGTTCGATAACCCGAAATCGGGTGTTGCGGCAAAGGCGAACGACGATAGTTTCGAAGAACAGTGCTATCATATAATCAGAGCGTTCCACGTTGCGGGGCGTTGTACAGATTGCGGCGAATGTTCGAGAGTTTGCCCCGAACGCATCCCGTTGCATTTACTGAACAGAAAATTTATTAAAGATATCGATGTTCTTTACGGAGATTTTCAGGCGGGTGAAGTAGCCGAAGGCAAAACTCCGCTTACATCTTATGCTCAGAACGACGTAGACCCGAATAAGGCTCTTGATGCGACGGAGGCGAAATAACGATGATAAAAATCAAAAGAAGTAATTTGAAAGATTTTTTCGACGCCGTATCCGCAAAAATGCCGCTGTTTATGCCGCTTAAAAACGGTGAACAGGTTAACTACGGATGCTATGACGGCGTTAAGGAATTCGATCTGGATACGTTAAAGACCGTCAAATCGCCTAAAGATCTTTTCTTCCCGCAGAGCGAAAACATGATGAAGTTCCGCACGGAAGGCAAGAAGATCGATATAATCGATATCAGAAGCGAAAAAGAACCTTTTGTTTTATTCGGCGTTAAAGCTTGCGATTTTAAGGCTTTTTCGGTACTCGACAACGTATTTCTCGGTGACCCCGTCGATACATATTACAAGGCAAGAAGAGATGCGGGCATAATATTCACGCTTGCTTGCGGTAAGCCGCAGGAAAGTTGTTTCTGCACCGTGTTCGGAATCGACGCGACAAACCCGCTCGGCGACGCGACCTGCTGGATAGACAGCGATTATCTTTACGTTTCGGCAAATACGGAAAAGGGTGAGCAGGTTCTTGCTTTAGCGAAAGAATTTACCGAAAAATCCGACGATAAAGCGGTTGAAAAAATCAAGAGCGAAACTAAGGCTATTCTTGAAAAACTGCCTTTTACGCACCTTGATATATCGCGTTTCAAACCCGAAAATCTGAACGAACTGTTCAATCTTCCCGTATGGAACGAATTATCGGAAGCATGTCTCGGGTGCGGCGCATGTACGTTTGTTTGTCCGACGTGTCAGTGTTTTGATATCAGAGATTTCAAAACGAATAAAGGCGTTGTGCGTTATCGTTGCTGGGATTCCTGCATGTATTCCGATTTTACGCAGATGGCTGCGGCGAATCCGAGAACTACTCAAATGCAAAGATATCGTCAGAGATTTATGCATAAACTCGTATACTATCCCTCTCAGTACGGCGGAATGTATTCGTGCGTAGGTTGCGGAAGATGCGTCAATAAATGCCCTCAGCATCTCAATATAGTCAAAGTAATCAAAAAAATAGGGGGAGAGAACAAATGATGAACGATAATCTTATACCCCGTATCGGCGTTGTAACCGATATAAGAAAAGATACCGCCGACGTAAAAACGTTCAGAGTTGTCGGACGCGACGGCAAAAAATTGTTCGAACACCTTCCCGGTCAATGCGCTATGGTTTCTATTCCCGGCGTAGGCGAATGTATGTTTTCTATAACTTCTTCGCCCACAAACGAAGAATTTATGGAATTTTCCATTAAAAAATGCGGTTGCGTTACCGAAGTTATTCATTCTATCGAAGTCGGACAGGAAATAACGGTCAGGGGACCTTACGGAAAGAATTTCCCCGTCGAAGGCGATTTCAAGGGCAAGGACATGCTCTTTATCGCAGGCGGTATCGGTCTTGCTCCTTTAAGAAGCGTTATCAATTACATACGTCATTATCGCAGTAATTACGGCAAAGTCGTTGTGGTTTACGGCGCAAGAAGTAAAGACGATCTTGTAGATATAGACGAAATCAGAAACGAATGGGAAAACGAACCGAATTTCGAAGTTTATCTTACGATCGACCGCCCGCAGGAAGGCTGGGACGGACACGTCGGTTTTGTTCCCGCTTACGTTAAGGAACTTGGTCTCGATCCGACTATGACCGCCGTTCTCTGCGGTCCGCCTATAATGATTAAATTCACGCTTGCTGGACTGCTGGAACTCGGATTTTCGAAAGAAAGAGTTTATACCACGCTCGAACTTCGCATGAAATGCGGAATAGGTAAGTGCGGAAGATGTAACGTCGGCGATAAATTCGTCTGCAAAGACGGTCCTGTATTCAGAATGGACGAACTCGACGAACTGCCGAACGAATATTAAGCGTTAGCATGTTTCGGATCGACGAGCGATCGTCGGTTTATAATAGGAGATCAGAATTATAATGGAAAATAAAGTAAACGTTTATTTTTTCGGTAAAAAATACGAAGTTCCTTCCAGTCTGACTATCATGAAAGCGATGGAATACGCGGGATACAGACTTGTAAGGGGATGCGGATGCCGTAACGGTTTCTGCGGTGCTTGCGCGACCATTTATCGTATCAAAGGTAAACAGGAATTAAAAACATGCCTTGCTTGTCAACAGCAGGTAGAAGAAGGAATGTATGTTGCAACCCTTCCGTTCTTTCCGCTTGTTAAACAAGTATACGATATAAATAAAATCAAGCCGACCGAGCAGATTATGATGCAGCTTTATCCAGAAATTTACAGTTGTATCGGCTGCAATGCATGCACTAAATCCTGCACGCAGGGGCTTAACGTTATGCAATATATCGCTTATGCTCAAAGGGGCGAGTTCAAAAAATGCGCGGAAGAAAGTTTCGACTGCGTTATGTGCGGAGTATGTTCTTCCCGTTGCCCTGCGGGTATTTCGCATCCGCAGGTTGCAGAACTTGCAAGAAGACTTTACGGCAAATACCTTGCGCCTGAATGCAAACATCTTGAAAAGAGAGTTGCAGAGATAGATCGCGGCGATTTTGTCAAACTGATGGAAGATATCATGAATAAGCCCATCGAAGAGATGAAAGAACTTTACAATCACAGAGATATAGAAAAATAAGGAGAGTGAAAAATGTATCGTTATACGGATGAACAGTTGGCTTCGATGAAAAAAGTCGAAGCGAGTAGAGACAGCAGATACGAAAATCTCTTTCCGAGAATGACCGCCGAAGAAAAAGACGCGGTTCTGAAAGAAAATCACCCCGACTATATCGAAAGTGCTTACGAATGCCTTAAAGTCGGCAAAAATAAGGGCGATAAAGTTCTTCATGAACTCGCCGATTTATTGCAGGGCAAATCGAGAATTCTCGATAAAAAAATAGATCTGAGCAATCCCGATTATGACGTCGACGTCCTTGTTATAGGCGGCGGCGGAGCCGGTTCGAGTGCAGCGATAACCGCTCACTCGGAAGGCGCAAACGTAATGATCGTAACCAAATTGCGTATAGGCGACGCCAATACAATGATGGCAGAAGGCGGTATTCAGGCTGCCGATAAAGAAAACGACAGCCCCGCGATACATTATCTCGACGCGTTCGGCGGCGGACATTTTGCCGCAAAGCCCGAACTTCTTAAAATGCTCGTTTATGAAGCACCGTCTGCAATCGAATGGCTTTCCGAACTCGGCGTTATGTTCGATAAGGACGAAAACGGCAACATGATCACTACGCACGGCGGCGGTACTTCCAGAAAGAGAATGCACGCCTGCAAGGACTATTCCGGAGCGGAGATTATGAGAACGCTTCGCGACGAAGTTCTTAACCGTAATATTCCCGTTGTAGACTTTACTGCGGCAATCGAAATAGTTAAGGATGAAGACGGCAAGGCTGCGGGTGCTGTTCTTCTTAACATGGAAACGGGAGAAATCTCGGTTGCAAAGGCAAAAACAGTAATCATAGCGACAGGCGGAGCGGGCAGACTGCATTATCAGGGATTCCCGACGAGTAACCACTACGGCGCGACCGCCGACGGACTTGTTCTTGCATATCGTGCGGGAGCAAAACTTCTTTACGCCGATACGCTTCAGTATCATCCTACTGGTGTTGCCGAGCCTACGCAGGTTTTCGGAGCACTCGTTACGGAAAAAGTTCGTTCTTTGGGTGCGCAACTCGTTAACAAAAACGGCGAAGCATTTGTTTATTCGCTTGAAACTCGTGACGTAACGGCAGCTTCTATAATTCGCGAATGCAAAAAGAGAAATAACGGAATAAAGACGACTGACGGTGAAGGCGTATGGCTTGATACTCCGATGATCGAAAAAATCGGCGGTGAAGGCACAATTCTTAAACGTATTCCCGCAATGTTCCGTATGTTCGATAAATACGGCATCGATATACGCAAAGAACCTATTCTGGTATATCCGACGTTACACTATCAGAACGGCGGTATAGATATAGACGGCAACTGCGAAACAGCTGTCGAAGATTTGTTTGTAGCGGGAGAAGCAGTAGGCGGTATTCACGGAAGAAACAGACTTATGGGTAACTCGTTGCTCGACGTAATCGTTTTCGGCAGAGATGCGGGGCGTGCTGCGGCAAAGAAGTCCAAGTCGGTTAATGTCGGCAAACTTACGCTTTCGCATGTGGCTGATTTTGAAAAAGAACTCGATGCGGCTGGCTTGAGACCCGAAAAACTTTCGCCGCAACTTCTTCCCGATTACAGAAGAAAAGATATGTAATTACAGGAGATAAAAAATGTACGGAACATTAGCAACTATATGCGAGATTATATTTCTCGTGTGCTTCGGGGCTTCATGGCCTTTCAATATTATAAAAGCGTATAAAGCGCGCACGGCAAAGGGTACAAGCCTTCAGTTTATGTCTCTCATCTGCTTCGGTTACGTCGCGGGATTGTTCAAAATGATATTTACCTGTATAGGCAACAGTGGTCTTACCGCAATGCAATGGGTGGCTTTCGCTTGTTATATTATAAACCTGGCTATGGTATCCACGGGCATTTTAATTTATTTCAGGAACAAAAAATTAGACGCTCAGAAAAACTAGGATTAAATCAAATAGAAATACGGAGAATAACAAAATGATAAAAGTAACAATTTGCGTAGGAAGTTCTTGCCATCTTAAAGGTTCGCGTCATATTATCGACAATCTGAAGAAACTGATTGTCGATAACGGTTTGGAAGATAAAGTAGATCTTGCCGGCACTTTCTGTATGGGTAAATGCGAACAAGGCGTTTGCGTTACCGTTGACGGCGATTTCTTTTCCGTCACGCCCGCAACGACCGAAGAATTTTTCAAGAATAATATTTTGACGAGAGTTTAATTGCAGGGAAGCAAAATGGCTGTAAAAAAATTTGATACAAAAGTTCAACATCTGAAATACAAAGTTCTGCGTGAAGTCGCGCGCGCCGCTTGGACTGATACTCTTACCGAAAAGGTTCTTGATATTCCGAAAACGATTATTCCGGGAAAAGTACCTACAATGCGTTGCTGTGTTTATAAAGAACGCGCTATACTCGGTGAAAGAGTAAAACTCGCTATGGGCGGTGAAAAGGATGATCCGAACGTTATTCAGGTTATAGATATAGCTTGCGACGAATGCCCTGTAAACGGCTATGAAGTTTCCAGTGCTTGCAGGGGATGTCTTGCTCATCGTTGTGAAGACGCATGTCATTTCGGCGCGATTACTTTCGACGAGAACCACGTTGCTCATATCGATAAGACAAAATGTAAAGAGTGCGGCGGATGTGCGAAAGTATGTCCTTATAACGCGATCCGTAATAATAAACGTCCATGCGAACTTGCTTGTAAAGTCAAAGCAATTTCTATGGGTGACGAAAAACAGGCGTGCATCGATTATAACAAGTGTATTTCTTGCGGGGCTTGCGTATATCAGTGTCCGTTCGGCGCGATTTCCGATAAATCGTATATTCTCGATGCAATCGATATTATCAAAAAGAGCAAAAACAACACCGTATACAAGGTGTTTGCGGTTGTTGCTCCTTCCATATCGAGCCAGTTCAGTTATGCAAAACTCGGGCAGGTCATCACGGGGCTTAAAGAGTTAGGCTTCCACACCGTTGTAGAAGCGGCTTTAGGGGCAGATATGGTCGCGCTCGAAGAATCCAAGGAACTCGTAGAGAAAGGGTTCCTTACCAGTTCGTGCTGTCCCGCTTTCGTTAATTTTATCGAAAAGAATTTCCCGCAGATGAAAGAACATATTTCGCACAATCTTTCGCCTATGGGTGCGATTTCGAAATATCTTAAGGAAAACGAAGCGCCTTGCAAAGTTATCTTTATAGGACCTTGTACGGCAAAGAAAGCCGAAATCAAACTCGATAAAGTCAAAGATTATGTCGATTGCGCGCTTACGTTCGAAGAACTGCAGGCGCTGTTTGACAGCAAAGATATCGATATAACGACTCTTGGCGAAGGTGTGCTCGATAACGCTTCTTATTTCGGAAGAATATTTGCACGCAGCGGCGGTCTTTCCGACGCGGTTGCCGAAGCGATCAAAGAACAGAACATTACCGATTTCGAACTTAAACCTTGCGCTTGCGACGGAATCGAAGAATGCAGACTTGCTCTTCTTAAGAAGAATAAAAATCTTCTCGACGCAAACTTCATCGAAGGTATGGCTTGCCTTGGCGGCTGTATAGGCGGAGCAGGGTGTCTGACTCATGGTGAAAAGAATAAAGCGGAAGTAGACAAATACGGCAAAGAAGCCTATGAAAAAACAATAGTCGACGCTGTCTCTATTCTTAAAAAAGATTGATATTTATCTTGATACATTAAAAGGCTGCAACAATCGTTGCAGCCTTTTAATGTATTACGAATAAGCAAAAGTAAATGCTTTACAAAAAAGGTAAAAAGTGATAAAATGTGATTGTTTGAGTCGATCGTGCGGTTGCGGTGCGGCAGGAAAGCCGTAACGAGGAAAGTCCGAGCTTCGCAAAGCAGGGTGCCGGTTAACGGCCGGTGAAGGTGACTTTAAGGAAAGTGCAACAGAAAATTACCGCCCGTAAGGGTAAGGATGAAAAGGCGAGGTAAGAGCTCACCGCTCCTTCGGTAACGCGGGAGGCAGTGTAAACCCCACCCGAAGCAAGATAGGAACATACAAGGGGGCTTTGACCCGTATGTTCGTTGAATGTCGCTTGAGTTTGTCGGTAACGGCAGAACTAGATAGATAACCGCACAAGACAGAACTCGGCTTACAGATCGTCTCAGACTTAGCCCCTTAGGGGGCTTCTTTTTGATAATTCGGCAGATTATATTTGCTTTTGATAAAATAAAAAAGCCGTTACACCGTAATCGGAATAACGACTTTGGCAGGGGAGACGCGATTCGAACACGCAACCGGCGGTTTTGGAGACCGCTGCTCTACCGTTGAGCCACTCCCCTAAGAGCGTATTCTATTATATATCATAAACGCCGATAAGTCAAACGAAAAATCCCGTATTGTATGTATTTATAAAGGAAATATGCTGAAAAAAGTATTGATTTGGACGGACGGAGCCTGTTCGTATAATCCGGGTCCCGGTGGGTGGGCTGCTATTCTGAAATACGGAAAGGCCGAAAAAATTTTGTCCGGCGGAAAAGAAAGCACGACAAATAACGTAATGGAGCTTACTGCCGTTGTCGAAGGGTTGAATGCGTTAAAAGAAAAGTGCGATGTAGATATTCACAGCGACTCGGCTTATGTCGTAAACGCGATAGAGCAAGGCTGGCTGAGAAACTGGAAAAACAACGGTTTCCGCACGGCAGACAAAAAGCCTGTCAAGAATAAAGAACTATGGGAAGAACTTGATCTTTTACTTCAAAAGCACGATGTGAAATTCGTTAAGGTCAAAGGACATGCCGACAATGAAAATAATAATCGTTGCGACGAACTTGCCCGCAAAGAAACCGAAAAATTTCTTGCGGCTAATAATAACTTGATGTCAACCGACGATAGCATCTAAGGATTTCAGTCAAAAATAGATTTTTCAAAAAAGCAACTTATAATCGGTTGTTTTTTTTTATGTTAGAGAGTATAATTTTTGTGTTAATTTGCCGAATGCGCCCATAGGGCGTAACAGCAGTGTATTACTAACTGGAAGAAAAATGTTAAAAAAGAATTTAATTACCGCTTTATATATAGTTCTGGGCAGTTTACTTTCGTCTTTCGGAATATACTATTTCGTGTATCCCTTTTCGTTTGCGCCTGTCGGCGTTGACGGTGTCGCGACGATGTTGTCCATTATTTTTACGGGGAAAACGGATATTTCGGGTTATCTTATATTTGCAATCAACTTACCGTTATTGATTTGTTCGTTTTTCATCCTTGATAAAAAGTTTACCCTTTTAACATTCGCTTGCGTCATATGTTCTTCGGGCTTTCTCTTATTGTTTCAGGCGATAGGCCTGGGCGGATACCCTGATACAGGCGATAAACTTATTCCCGCAATTTTTTCGGGTGTTCTGCTCGGTTTAAGAACGGGCTTGCTTCTTAAAGCGGGCGCATCATCGGGCGGAGTAGATATTCTTGCGGGAATTATTCAGAAACGCAATCCATACGTTAATTTCGAACGTTATATAACGTTTATCTGCTATGTGATAATCGGTTTATCGTACTTCGTGTATTGGAATGTAGAAGCCATACTTTTATCGGTCGTTCAGATGTTTGTTTTTGAAAAAGCGGCTGCCGCTATTATGCATAATGTGCGCAATGCGGTCGAATTCAAAATCGTAACAGACGAACCCGAAAAACTTAAAGAAGATATTTTAGGGCATCTTAAACACGGTGCAACCATTCTTTCGGGAAAAGGAATGTTTACGGGCAAAGAAAGATCTATGATTTTTTGCGTAGTAAACACAAGACAAGTTCCCGAATTTCTTAAAATACTCAATCGGCACGAACACATTTTTGTCTATTGCTCGGATGTTAACAATGTTGCCGGTAATTTCAGGCGGCATAAAGACGATGTGGCAAAATAGCAGGAGAAACCGATGGAAAAAACTAATGAAAATATACCCGAACAGCAAAACGCATCCACGGAAATAACAGTTTCGGAAAAAAAAGAGAGCAAGGCTCTTAAATGGATTGCAGACATAGGGATAAGCATTATCGCAGGGGTGACTGTTTCGCTTGGATTGCATATGTTTTCCACCGATTCGGCGCAATTCGTACCCGGCGGTATAACCGGTATAGCCAAAATCCTTAGCCTTCTTACACACAACAAGATAGGTTGGGGGTGGTTCATGCTTATGCTGAATATCCCGATCTTCACGCTTGAAGCGATTTTCGTAAATAAAAGACTCGGGCTTATTCTCACGGTATACGCGCTTGCTCAGTCTTTATCTCTCGAATTATTCAAAAAATTCGGAGTGTGGCAGTATAACGTTTCGGAATGGGAAAGAATTTATGCAGCAATCGCTACGGGCGTTGTTACGGGAATCGGATTTTCCATACAGATTATGCGTCACGGGGCGTCGGGCGGAACGTATGCCATTTCTTCGCTTGTAAAGCATTGGAAGCCGTCTGCGAATATTGCTTGGCTTTCGTTCGTGATGGATGCAAGCGTAATCGTTCTTGCGTTCTTTGTATTCGACAACAGTGTTTCTGCGGTCATATGTACGTTTATAAACCTGTTTATAGCCGATATAGTTGTAGATAAGTGTCTGCAAGGAACAAAAGACGGATATAAGTTTGAAATCATAACCGACGAACCGAATGAGATTTCACAGTCGATTATTAAAGAACTTAATCACGGCGTTACGGAAATGACCGTTAACGGAATGTATTCGCACAAAGAAAAATACATGATAGTTTGCATTATAAGAAAACGTGAACTTTCAAAAATGATGCGTATTCTGCGGTTATATCCGAATACTTTCGCAAGTTTTTCGCGAGTGAACGAAGTGTTCGGCAAATTCAAAAAATAATTGCAACTTGATTTTGAAAATTAAACCCGGCAAGACGAAAAGTTTTATCGGGTTTTTGTTGTTTTATAGGCAGGAAATGCAAATTTTTGCTCATAATACATGTTGTTCGGCATAAAGTATTGTGTGCGGATATTATTATGTCGAAGAGCGAAAAGAAAGTAAAACAAATAGATTTGCTAAAAACGTTAAGACGTGTGTCTACTATGATAATATGCGTTATTATAACGTTGATTGCTTGTCTGTGTTTTTCTACGGATAACGTTTCCGTTACGGTGAGTTCTAAAAGCGGCGAACCTATTTATTTCGGTAATCGCAACTCAAATAAAATCGCGCTTATGTTTAACTGCTATGAAGGTGCGGATGTGATTTATGAAATTGCCGAAACGCTTGAAGAACGGAATTTTCGCGCTACATTCTTTTTTGGCGGTTGCTTTGCCGACGATCACCCCGAAATTATAAAAAAACTTTACGAATCGGGGCATGAAATCGGGAATCATGGATTTTTCCATAAAGATATGGGCAAAATAGGATACGAAGCGAACGTTACCGAAATGAAAAATACGCACGACGTGATAAAGTCTATGACAGGCGTGGATACCGTTTTGTTTGCACCGCCGTCCGGCGATTTTTCTTCTACCACGATTAAGGCATGTCGTGATCTCGGGTATGTAATGATAATGTGGTCGAAAGACACTGTCGATTGGCTTGACAGAACAAGTAAAAGCGTTTATAATAGAGCGACAAAGGATGTTCGCGGCGGAGATTTTGTGCTTATGCATCCGTTTTCGCATACCTTGGAAGCGCTTCCGAAGATACTTAACAAATATATATCGGAAGGAATGGTTGTAACTACCGTAAGCGATTGTCTGAGCGAGTAGCTGATAAAAGCGGCGCGGTAAAAGGAGTTTTACATATGTTAAAAACAAAGACGTATGGCAACGGTTTGAGAGTTATAGTGGATTCTACCGATTATGTTCGTTCTATCAGCATGGGAATTCTCGTCGGAACGGGCAGTTATTGCGAAAATGAACGGGAAAACGGAATCTCGCATTTTATAGAGCATGTCAATTTCAAAGGCACGGCTAAGCGTTCGTCGTTCGATATTTCCGACGGCATCGATTGTATCGGCGCGCAGATTGACGCATTTACGAGTAAGGATCTTACTTGTTATTATGTTAAATGTACAGACGAGCATGCCGAAGACAGTTTTGAAATTTTATCCGATCTGTTCTTCAATTCTGTTTATCCCGAAGACGAACTCGAAAAAGAACGCGGAGTCATTATTGAAGAAATAAATATGAGCGAAGATTCGCCCGACGATTTATGCCTTGATCTTCTTGCCGAATCATATTTCGGGAAAGGCGGATTCGGTTCTCCGATTCTCGGAAATATTCAGAATGTCTCGAGATTTTCAAAGGAAGAGATTTTTGCTTATAAGAGTAAATTCTATAAACCGTCGAATACGGTCATATCTTTTGCAGGCAATATTTCATTTGAACGTGCGTGCGAACTTGTTGAAAAATATGCCGTGATCGACGGAAAATCTGATCCTGTTGTTTTTCCCGATTATAACAAGGAGTGTGCTGAAAAACACCTTGCGGTGAGTAAAGCGATCGAACAAAATCATATCGCGCTTGCTTTCCCCGGCGTAAAAATCGAAAGCAAAGACAGGTTTGCGCTGATTTGTCTTAATGCGGTTTTGGGCGGCGGAATGAGCAGCAGACTTTTCCAATCCGTGCGTGAAAAGCAAGGGCTTGCATACGCGGTGTATTCGTATCTTTCGTCATATAAAGATCTTGGCGTTATATGCGTATATGCGGGTGTAAATCCTAACAAGCGCAAGACTTCATACGATTGCATAGTTTCCGAAATAAAGAAATTTTCCGAATGCGGAATAACCGAAAACGAGTTGAAACGTGCAAAAGAGCAGATTAAAGGCTCTACAGTTTTATCGCGTGAAAACATGGCGAGCATAATGATTTCGCAAGGAAAAAGGCTGTTGCTTACAGGCGAGCCTTTCGATATAGATAAAGATCTTGCCGCTGTTTCGGCTTTGACTCTTGACGGGGTTAACCGTCTTGCCGAAAAGTATTTTTCACTTGATGTGTTCTCGTCTGCTATCGTAGGCAAAGATGTCGAACCGCTTATAAAATAAAATTAGAAAAATCCCGAAAATCAAAGAAAAATTCTTTAATTTTCGGGTTTTTTTGACTGTATAATCTATAATATATTTACTTAGTTATCTGACATAAGAAGGTCTTCTGCGGTGAAAAAACCGTTTGTTTTCGCCTGAAGTATTTTTGCGGCTTTAAGTGCGCCTACTGCAAAAACGCTCTTGTCGTATGCGCGGTGCGTTATAGTCAATTCTTCGCCTTCGCCTAAAAGGCATAGAGTATGTAATCCTGCTATGTTTCCGCCGCGAAGCGAATGTATTTTTTCTGTCCGGCAAACGGATGAAAGCACTTTTGCCGTTCCGCTCGGAGCGTCTTTTTTATTTCGATTGTGCGCTTCGATTATTTCGCAATCAAAATTGTCGAGAAGTTTGCACGCAATTTTAGAAAGTTTTTTCATAACAATCATTGCTTGCGAAAAATTTGCCGCGCGGCAAGCGGGGATATCTTCGGCGGCTTTACCTATTTCTAAAATCGTATTGCGTGATAATGCCGTAGTTCCCGTTAAAAAGGCGCAACCGTTTTTCTGTGCGAAACTTATAGCGTCGCGGCAAAGTCGATCCGAGGAAAAATCAATCAGAACATCGATGTTTTCTTTTACTTCGTCAAAAGACGAATAAACGGGGCAATCCATGACAACGAATTTATTCTTGTCTATGCCACAGACAACGTTAAAGCCGTAGTCGGGTGCGTATTTATACACAAACTTGCCTACATTACCGCTTATTCCGGATATTAAAAGATTTTTCATATAAAATTCTCCGATATTTTTAATGTTGCGTTTGTAAGTTTTAATATTTCTTCGGCTGTAGTTTTGTCCGGTGGCGTAAGCGGCAGACGATATATCGGATTGAATCCGTATTTTAGTGCGCAGGCGTATTTTATGGGAATTGGGTTTGGCGATTTGTCGAAAGTGCAACAAAGTTTTTGAAGTTCGCTGTCGATTTTTACTGCCAATTCATAATCATTGTTTGTATATGCGTCATGCATCGCTTTTTCCAATTCGGGAAACAAATTTGAAACAACAGATACGCTTCCGCTTCCGCCGACTTTCAGATTTTCAAGATTGTTATTATCGTTTCCGCTCAGAAGATTTATTTTGCATTTTTGCGCAAACAGCCGATTTTTTTCGGTTGAAACGGCTGCATTTTTGATTGCGCATACGTTATCAAGAGCAAATATCCGGTTATAAAGTTCTTCGTGTTCTGTAAGGTCAAAACCGGTTCTTTTCGGGACGTTATAAACGATTATAGGC
>CAKQXZ010000033.1 GCA_934292955.1 uncultured Clostridia bacterium | reverse complement strand
ATCGAATTTGAAAAGCGTCGGGAGAAATTACGTTTTATGTAGAGAGGTAGCCATAAGTGCGGACGAACTCGAAAAAACGGATCTGGAAAAAATCGGGCGAGAATTGCTTTCGTCGTTTCAATGATGGTAGCCGTCGGCGCGGCGACGTTCCTTATTATTAAGAAAAAACGCGAAGGCTAACAGGAACGACGGATAAAGATAGCCGAGAACAGTAAACGAGAGAGCCGACAAAACGGCTCTCTCGTTCAAATTTTACTTAAAATACCTTACAAGGGCATAGTGTTTATCTTATCTGACAGGTGGCAGGTGTCACGATGAAAGGTGAATGTGAACCACCCATTTTAACTATCAAAAGCAGAAGAAAATAGTTTGTTAGTTTGATGTTTATTCATAGATAAATGTTTTTGATTACCAACCTAATAGAGTTTTTATTTTTTAATAAAAGAGTTCTCAGGTTCTATGCCAGACAAGAATAATACGAACCTTGGTCTGACGGTGTGTTTTTGACTAATACTTCGTTGCACTCACGGGTTATACGGGCAGTATTAACCCGTTCGTGCGCCTTATCTTAGCCTAAAAACACGCCGTCAGACTTGCCGACAACAAAAACGCCGATATTTTCGATGATTTGTTGCAAAGGCGAGAACGGTAGTACTGTACGTACATCGTCCGAGAATTTGCAAAAAAGCGCGTAAATAGCTGCGTTTTTGCAAGGTTCGTATTATTTTTGTCTGGCATCTTTCAGCAGATGACGGATTTTTCAATTTTGCTATATGCATGGCAGACAGAAGAACAGATTTTTAATCACATATATTCGCGTCGGTTTTTTTGTCTGATAAAGGCAAATCGTGGGCGTAGACTAACCGCTTTTCAATAATATACTTCTAAGGTTTATGGTGGGGAAAAGTGTGCTTTTTATGTGAGTTTTTTTAAATAATATTCATTTTTAGAAAAATTGTTTAGTTTTAGCAATATAAATATATTCATTAGGATATTTACATTCGCTTTTTATTGTTATATAATCTCTACCGAAGGTGAGGGTTGAATACTGGCTGTATTATTTTAAAGTGACTTTTTTCTCTTGCGAGGGAGAGCAACCGAACATCTTTATGTATTGCTTATAAAATCCGGGGTAGGATTCAAATCCGCATCGCAAATAAATATCCGTGGGCTTAAACCCCTGTCGGATCATATCCTGAGCGTAAAGAAGCCTTTTTGAGTTGATGTATTTTTTAGGTGATATTTTGAGCTGGATTTGAAATTGTCTGAACAAATATTGCTCGCTGACATACAATTTATCGCTGACTTCTTTAATGCTTGCGATGGTAAATAGATTAGCGTTAATGTATTTTATCGCTTCGGTTATAAACGGAGAAAGACCTGCGCCCGAACTTTCGCTGCTCAGATAGTTTTTTGCATTTCGTACGTTGTAAAAGAGTTCTGTGAGTAAGCAACGTAGCAAAACTATGAATGATTTCTCGTCATAATTGTTCTCGTAGTATTCAATTCGCGCGAACAACTCAGCTATAATGCTGCCTTTCGGGCAATTTAATATCTCCAACGAAGCGGGAATGCTTTTCAGTAGTTTTTCGTCAAGAAAATATTTATTAAAAGCCAGATTAAATCTTGAATATTCAGACGTGCTTTTCAGTTCGATGTAGTGATATTTTATCGGGCGGATAATAATAAGATCTCCGCGGTTAAGTTGGTACCGTTTATCTTCGAGCACATAAGTTGCGTCGCCTTTTTCAAAAAAGATTATTTCATAAGTGTTGTGTGAGTGTTTTTGAAAGTTCTCGGGGATAGATGCGGGATTTTTGTAGTGATAGTGGTTATATGTAAGGTAATCGGTTTCAATATCCATTTTCCAAAACTCCTTAGGTAATAGATTAAAATCACTCTATACTCTTATATTTTACATTACAATATGGATATTTGCAAGCAAAATAATATAAATTAAAGTTTTTTTTGGTTTAATATAGTTAATATCAGGAGGTAACGATATGAAAAGACTTAATCTTGCGATAATAGGTCAGGGCAGAAGCGGACGGGATATACACGGAGTATATTGCCGTTCTGAAAGAAACGCTTATTATAACGTGAAATACATAGTAGATTTTGACGAACGCCGTCGCAATCAGGCGAAGGATCTTTATCCCGGTTGCGAAACTTTTTCGGATTACAAAGAATTGTTTAATAAAGACGATATCGATCTTGTTGTGAACGCTTCGTTTTCCCATATGCACTTCGAGATAACGAAAGAACTCTTGGAGCATGGAAAAAACGTGCTTGTCGAAAAGCCTTTTGCAAGAAATATGTATGAGTGTGAAACGCTTATAAATACCGCAAAGAAAAGCGGCGTTGTACTCGCAGTATTTCAGAATACACAGCTTGCGCCGTTCTATTTGCACGCTTTAAAACTTGCGTCAAACGGAACGCTCGGCGAGGTTGAACAGGTAAGCATTCGTTATAACTCCCTTTCGAGAAGATGGGATTGGCAAACGCTTCAGAAATATATGGGCGGTAGCGCATATAATACGGGACCTCATCCCATAGCAATGGGGTTAGGTTTCCTCGGTTTCGATAAGAATTCAAAGGTAGTATATTCCAAGTTGGATACCTGTCTTACAAGCGGAGATGCCGAAGATTATGTTAAAATTTTGCTTGCTGCGCCGAATAAACCGCTTGTCGATATTGAAATGAATTCTATAGACGCATTCAGCGATTACAATATAAAAATTCAGGGATCAAAGGGGACGTTGAAAAGCAATCCGAAACATTATCAGTTGAAATACGTCGTTGACGGCGAAAATCCCGAACAACCGGTTCAGGAACATTTTCTCGAGGATGAAAACGGCAACCCGCTTTACTGCGTAGAAAAGCTCAAAACGCACGAAGAAAGCGGTGATTACGACGGAACCGCATTTGACGTCGGTACCGCCGGTATATATGAAAATCTCTATTATGCTATAACCGAGGGCAGAGAACTCGCTGTTCCGTTGTTCCATTCGGCAATGACGATAAATGTTGTGGAAGAGGCGCATGCCGCAAATCCGCTTAAAGTAAAATATTAAAAACAGGCGATTAAAAACCCGTCCGAAAGAAAGCAATTCTTTCGGACGGGTTTTTGGTATGCCAGACAAGAATAATACGAACCTTGGTCTTGAGTCCGTGTTTTTGCCGATACGTCGTTGCGTTCGCGTGTTATACGTAAAGTATTAACGCACTCATGAGCCTTGTTTTACCTTAAAATGCAGGCGCGACTTGCAGACAATTTTCTGCTTTTCACTTATTTTTTGATAAGATTTTCCGCTTGTTCTTTTAATTTTTGCAAAAGAATTTCGGCGTTTTGTTCGCTGTCGGCTTTCGTTTGAAAATAAATTTTGAGTTTAGGCTCTGTGCCGCTCGGGCGAACGGTTATTTTCACGTTTTTGCCCGCAAAGGCAAGAACGTTGCTTTTCGGAAGTCCGTTTAATCCGTTTAAATAATCTTTAACCGTAACCTTTTCGCCGCAAATCGTTTGCCACGGATTTTTACGAAGTTCGGCGACGATTTCGTCCATTTCGGCTTTGCCGTCCTTACCCGGAAAAGCGAGCGAGAGTAGTGCGGTTTTGTAATAACCGTATTTTTCGTACAGCTCGTTAAGCTTTTCCGTAAGTGATTTGTTTTGCGAAGCGTAATAAGCCGTCATTTCGGCGATTATCATTGCTGCGGAAACCGCGTCCTTATCGCGGGCGTGAGTTCCGACGAGATAGCCGTAGCTTTCTTCCATTCCGAAAACGTATTGTTCGTCCGAAGTAAGCTGATCTATCGTTTCGCCTATATATTTAAAACCCGTAAGCACTTCTTTTACTTCCGCACCGTAAGTTTTCGCTATATCTCCGCTCATATCCGAAGTTACTATCGTTTTTACGAAAACAGGAGTTTTATCCGTCTTTTTGCGTAACGAAAATATGTAATTTTCCATCAAAACGCCGGTTTCGTTGCCGTTTAAAAGCTGATATCCGTTTTTCGTTTTTACGGCTATTCCGACTCGGTCTGCGTCCGGATCGGTTGCAAGCACTAAATCGGCGTTTTTCTTGTCGGCGAGTTCTACAGCGAGTTTAAGTGCAGCTTTTTCCTCGGGGTTAGGGTAAGGGCAAGTTGGGAAGTTTCCGTCCGGCTTTTCCTGATCGGGAACTACTATTACGTCTTTTATTTCTACATTCTTTAAAATCTCTCTCACAAGAATGTTTCCTGTGCCGTTAAGGGGAGTATAAACTATTTTCGGAGTGTTTATGCCGCTTAAAGAAAACAGCGAGTATTTTCGGATTTCCTTTAAGAATTCTCTCGGTATTGTATCGTCCAAAACCTCGATAATCGACCTATAGGGGTGTATTTTGTCAAAATAGCCGCAATTTTCTATCTCGGACAAAATATCTTTCGCCGCCCCGTCGGTTATCTGGCAACCCTTTTCGTTATACACTTTGTAGCCGTTGTATTCTTTGGGATTGTGGCTTGCCGTTATGACTATTCCCGCCGAAGTTTTCAGGTATCTCACGGCGAAAGACAAAACGGGCGTAGGCATAATAGTGTTAAAAATATAAGCCTTGACTCCCGCTTCGCTAAAAATATCTGCCGCGAGAAAAGCAAATTTGCGGGACATATTTCTGCTGTCGTAAGCGATGACGACGCTCTTGTTTCCGCTTGCTGTTTTATTGATATACGCCGCAAGTCCGCGCGTGGCTCGCCCGACGGTGTAAACGTTCATTCTGTTTGTACCCGCCCCGAGTTTTCCCCGAAGTCCTCCCGTGCCGAATTTCAGATCGCAATAAAACCTGTCGGTTATTTCTTTTTCGTTGTTTTTTATGCTTTTAAGCTCCGTTTCCGTCGTTTTGTCGTTTTTCACTGAGCTAAGCCAGTTTTTATAAACCGTCGTTATTGAAAAATTTGTGTTTTGCATTTTTGTGTGTCGCCTTTGAAATTGTTTTTTTAGTGAAATTATCCATTCGAAACAAGCGATTGTCAATTTAAAGAGGTAATTTTTTGAAGCTGTTTTCCGCAGTAAAACCGACATAATCGCGAATTGTTTTCCGGTAAAATTTATATCGTATATAATTTATAAAGAAGTTTCGGAATCGAGCGAATTTCTCACTTGTCTCGGAGAACGACCGAAATAGTTTTTGAATTCGCGGTTAAAATGCGATATCGTTTCGTAACCGCTTTCATAACAAATATCGGTGACGGAAAGATCGGTCGATATAAGAAGCTTTAAAGCGGAGTCGAGTTTAAGCTGTTTTAAGTACGTTTTGTAGGTTTCTCCCGTGACGGCTTTAAACCTGGACGAGATGTAATTCGGGGTTCTGTCGAAAATTTTTGAGAGCGTTTCGAGCGACGGATTTTCTTTGTAATGTTCGTTTACATAATTTATAATGTTGTGCGTTACGTTCTTGCCCGAATCGGGCGCAGTCAGGGTTGCCGGTTGAGAAAACAGCAGTCGGATAAGAGCCGTTAAAAGAGAGTTCAGATAATCTGTGTTTCGATTTCCCTTTGCGATAAGCGAGCAGATTTCGTTGACGTCTACCGTCACGTCGTTGTCAAAAAAAGAGCAGGAGCCTTTCATCGACGCACAATTTGGAAAACAGCGTTTCATGGTGTCGTTGGAAATCTGTAGATTTGTTATATGTAAGGTCGTATCCGGGACAATATCGTGAAAGTCCTTCGGCGATAAGAAAAAAGCCGTATTTTTCTGAAACTTTATTGTTTTTCCGTTCAGATTTGAGACTCCCGAACCATCGGTTATTATATCCAACTCGTAAAAATTATGAAAGTGCATACGAAAAATCGCTTCCCCGGATTTATACGTTACGCAAATCTCTTTCGACGGAGTAAATGTCTTTTTTAAAAATCTTTGTCTGGTTTTCATAAATCTATTATAATATTTCGCGCGGAAAGTTGAAAGCGTTTTACACTAAAACTGCGTTTATTAAAGTAAAATCGTATAATATGCATACAAAATCGTAAAATACGCTTTGAAAATATATGCTTGCGGTTGTATAATACTGTTGAAAAACAAAAAAATACAGCCGAACAAAGCTTCGGACAAAGGAAAAAAATGGTAAATTACAGCGTAAACGATAAAATGTTCTGGCAGGACGTCGGCGATAAAAGCGAATATATCCGAAGATATGAAGGAAATCCGCTGATAGACTTGGAAAACAGCGAATTCTGGCATGTTTACAACAGCGCGATCGTTATTAAAGACGGAAAATATATCGGGGTGTTCCGTTGCGATGACAAAAGCGGCAGACCCGATTTGTTTATGGGGTACAGTAAAGACGGGATAAAGTGGGTTATCGAAAAAGAAGGCATAGTTTTTAAAAATAGGGACGGGAGCTTGTTTACCTATCCTTACGCCTACGATCCGAGAGTCGCGGAGATCGACGGCGTTTATTATATAATTTTCTGCGCGGACATTCAGGGCCCGAGCATTTACATCGCCGAAACCGTCGATTTTAAAAATTTTAAAATGCTCCCCACGGGCTTTTTGCCTTTTAACAGGAACGGCGCGTTGTTTCCCGAAAAAATCAGCGGCAAATATATGATGTTATCACGTCCGCATCCGTGCGGAACGGCCTATGGCAATATCTGGATAAGCGAGAGCGAAGATCTTATTCACTGGGGAAACCATAAACTTGTGATGAAGAATTTTTATCTCGGTGACAATTACTGGGAAAAGGTAAAGATAGGGGCGGGGCCTATTCCGATTAAGACTAAAGACGGTTGGATACTTATTTACCACGGAGTTCAGTCGACCTGTAACGGGTTAAATTACAGTGTGGGCGTGGCTCTTCTCGATCTGAACGATCCGTCAAAAGTTCTGAAACGCGCGGGCAGATACTTGCTTACTGCCGAAAAAGATTACGAAAAAACGGGCTTTACGCCTAACGTTTGTTTTCCTTGTTCCGCGCTTTGTAATTCAAAAGGGCAGGTAACGATTTATTACGGCGTTGCCGATACTAATATGGCGATAGCGTTCACGACGGTAGACAAACTTCTCGAATTTGTGGATAAATATAACCGCTGAGCGCATATCGAAGGTAAAATGTCTTATAGTCGGCTTATCGCGGCGTTTTGGCGGGTTCAAACGCAATCACCTGTGGCTAACAACTTTTGCTATTTCTCCGGAGCTTTTTTTCTCTTACATAATATTCTCGTAGATAACAGCGTTCTTATATGGTAAAATGATTATAAACAACTATAAGCATGACTTTAAGATTCGCCACATCGCCAATTATAAACGCGTTAATGTGGCGGATGTTTTTATTTATCTTGAAACAAGTTTAGCTTTTGAAATATAAATAGTTAAAAATGCTTATATACATTTCATTTTTAATGGTGTATAATAATCATACGATGACGTGATTTTATTCGTGCGTTATTCGAAATTTAGTTGGAAAATAAAAATATCGGAGGAAAAAATGAAAAAAATTTTTTCAGGCATTCTTTGCGCGTTGCTCGCTTTTGGCATGGTTGCTTGTGGCGGTTCGGGCAACAATTCGGGTTCTTCGGTGCCTGCCGATCTTGACACGAAAACAGTTATAAAGGTTCAGAACTTCCCGGGCGGTATTGGCTCCAATTGGCTTTATAAAGCCGCCGAACGTTTTCAGGAGCAATACAAAAACGAACATTTTGAAGATGGCAAAACGGGCGTTTACGTTGATATAACTCCGGAACAGCCTAACAGCAGTACGCTTTCAACTTCTGCATATCACATTATATTCGATGAGCGCTATTCGAATATATATGAATTGGCTCAAAGCGGCTCGATTATTAAACTTGACGATCTTGTAACGGAAAAAGGTTCCGACGGGAAGTCTATAGAAGATCGTATTTACGCATCTAACCGCGAAAGTCTTAAAGGTGCTGACGGCGGTTATTACGCTTTGCCGCATTATGAGTGGTTCCCCGGTCTTTCTTACGATAAGGACAATTTCGATAAAAACAATTGGTATATCGCGAAAGATGCCGAAAACGGTAAACTTGTCGAAAATGAATATGGTAGTTTATACCTTATAAAGAGTGCAAGTGCAAAAAAATCGTGCGGGCCGGACGGTAAATTTAATACGGATGACGACGGTCTTCCTTCTTCCCTGGAAGAATTGCTTATTTTAAGCGGCGAACTTAAGAAAAAGACCGGTGCCGGACCGTTCACGGTTACAGGCTCAAATCTTTATTATACAAACTATCTTGTAGAAGGTCTTTGGGCTTCTCTTGCGGGCAGTGAAGAACTTAAAGCCGTTTACGGTTTTAACGGCAGCGTTGATGTTGTTGCCGGATATACGGATGAAAATATTTTCAAGGGGATAGACTACATCAAGAAGCCTATAGTTACCAAAACGACGATAACCGATAAAAACGGCAATCTTGCGCTGAAATCCGCTGCGAGATATTATGCTACGGCGTTTATCGAAATTCTTCATAAAGAAGGGTTTTTCTCTGATATTTCTTCTTCCGTTTCGCATACGGGCGCACAGAAGAACTTTATAAACGGCGGCGTGAGAACTAACACCGTAAGAGCATTCCTTGTTGACGGTTCTTACTGGTATAACGAATCGGTTGATCAGGGCAACTTTAAGGACTATACGACCATGACAGGCAAGACGGCGAGAGGCGTACGCTTCATGTCGTTGCCCGTAACGGCAACGGGGTCGGTTACTCCTTCCGAAACGGCAACCAAACCGTCGCTTATCGATAACGGAATTGCATATGCGTATATCAATGCGAGATACAGCGATAAGACGGATATAGTAAAGGCGTGCAAAACTTTCCTTAAATTCCTTTACAGCGATGCGGAACTCAAAGAGTTCACTGCGCTTACGGGTGTAACCAGACCTTTGACTTATTCTCTGACGGAGGCTCAGTACAACAAGCTTCCCGAATATCAGCAAAAGGTTTACGATTTAAGCAGAAACAGCGATATTCTCTATTTCGGTTCCGAGAACCCCATTTTCAAAAACAATCAGCAAACGTTCAAAATTCATTTCTCTTCGCAGATAATGAATCCCACGATAAATAATACTCAGTATAAGAGTTATTACGAAGCGATAAAGGGAGGGTCTACGTCCAAAATGGTTTTTGAAGCGACGGTTATAACTGACGAAGTGTGGAACAATATAGTGAATAAATAATGGTTGAATAAATCTAAGTTATCAGGTTATTCGCAGGCAATCCGGGTATACCGGATTGCCTGTAGCTGATTGATAAAGAGGTGAAAAATGATTTCACAAACACAAAAGGCGGCAGAACGCAAAATCATGAATAAAAAGAAAAAACGGCTGATTTTTTATATAGCCGTTATTGCGTTACCCGTATTACAGTTCGCGATATTTTATTTGTACGTGAATTTTAACTCCGTAATACTTGCGTTTCAGAAATATGTTCCGCCTGCAGAGGGAGAAGTCGGGTTTAAAAAAGTATTTGCAAATTTTGATAATTTTAAGGTCGCTTTCGCTACGCTTGCGAACGGCTGGAATATGATTGCCAATTCACTCAGAATGATAGCTTGCGAGCTGTTTATAGGGTTGCCTCTTGCACTTTTGTTTTCGTTTTACGTTTACAAAAAGTTCTTTCTGTCCGGCTTGTTTAAGGTAATGCTCTTTATGCCGCAGATAATTTCGAGTATCATATTCGTAATGCTTTTCCGGTATATCGCCAATGACGTGTATCTGGCTGTTTTTAAAACGGAGTGGGGGTTATTGTCCTCGCCGACGTTCGGCACGAGAATGGGGACGATTCTTTTTTATAATATATGGATATCGTTCGGCGTCAATGTGATGATGTTTACGGGTGCTATGACGGCGATAGATGAATCGATCGTCGAAGCCGCGCAGCTTGACGGCGCAAACCTTGCGCAGGAATTTATTCACGTTACGTTGCCTATGATATGGTCCACGTTCTCCACGTTTGTAGTAATCTCGCTCACGGGGTTATTTACCCATCAACTCAGTTTGTTTGCATTTTTCAGCGACGGGGCTGCTGAACTTTCAAGTTTCGGATATTATCTCTACGTCGCAAGCACTAAAAAAATACTTATCGAAGAGCCCGGGCTTAAATGGCTCACATATTCTCAGCTTTCGGCTCTCGGAATTGTACTCACTGCGATAACTCTTCCCATTGTTTTGGGAACGAGAAAAATTATGAGTAAGTTCGGTCCGTCTGCGGACTAAGGAGGTTGCGCCGTGAAAATGGTAAAAAACAGAAAAAGAGATAACGTCGCGGTAAAAATCGCGGTGATTATATTGGGTGCGCTCCTTATCGTTTATTCATTATCGATAATTTTCATGCTTTTATGGGGATTGCTCAGTTCTTTGAAATCGGATAACGATTTTATGAAGAATTTGCTTGGTTTGCCTACGATAAACAATCCCGAATGGTTTGATCGCGTCAACGATCCCGACAGCAGTTATAAAACGCTGTTTCGGCTCGAAAATTATGTGCTTGTCATACAACGTTTCAATTTTCCCGCTTCAACAAGTTTTTTTGTAGGGAACAGGGAAGTTACGCATACTACCGAAAACAACTTTTTCGGAATGCTTTTAAATTCGGCAATTTACGCATTCGGGAATGGTTTTGTTCAGGCAATTATTCCTGCGATAATGGCTTATATGTGTGCGAAATATCAATATAAGTTCAGTAAAGTTTTATGCATAACGGTCATTGTAGTTATGACGCTGCCTATAGTAGGGGCGTATCCGTCTGAACTTACGCTGCTAAGAAACCTCGGCTTGTATGATACATGGGTCGGTAACTTCATTCAGCGTTGTAGTTTTATGGGAATGTATTTTCTGGTATTCTATGAGTTTTTCAAATGTATGCCGGATACTTACAGCGAAGCAGCTGAAATCGATGGGGCGTCGCAATTTACCGTAATGTTCGGAATTTATATTCCGCTTGCGGCGAAAATAATAGGTTCGGTATTTTTGATAAGGTTTATATTTTTCTGGAATGATTTTTCGTCTATAGAATTATATATGCCTACCCATCCGACTCTTGCGTACTTCATTTATGCGCTTGGAGCAGGTAAGAAAATTTCCAACGATATGACTACTAATCCGAGGAAAATTGCCGCTTGTATGATACTCGCTTTGCCTACGTTGATTTTGTTTTTGATATTACATAACAAAGTCATGGGCAGCATGACGTTGGGCGGAATAAAAGGCTGATGACAAAAAAGCGAGAGCTTTATTACAAGCAAAAATAATCTAACGGAGAAATTATATGATTAAAATGAGGAGAAAATCGATTACGAACGCGATGCTTTGCATTGCGGCGTCGTTATCTCTTGTTTTTGCGGTGTTTTTCGCGTTTGTCGTACCCGTTGCGGTTAATGCGGAAAAGGCAACAGTAAACAATACGGCCGTTTCCGAATTCTATTTTTCAGGCGATGAAATAGAATTGCCGTTAACTGCGGATATTGTCTCGGACGGCGTGACTTATGAGGGCAAATTTACTGCACTGATTATGCCGGACGGAAATGCCGTATCCGAAAGTAGTTTGACGCTTACCGATACCGGTGCGTATAAAGTATGTTTCGCTTATGAAAAAGGTGGAAAAAGATACACTGCGGAAAAGGGGTTCAACGTGCTTAAAAAGAATTGGGAAGTCGGCTCGACCGATTCTTCGGTTACTTACGGCGCGGTTTCAACCAACGAATCGGGCAAAAACAGCACCGGGCTTACAGTTAAACTTGCCGCGGGCGATACTTTTACCTATAACGAACCTGTAGATCTCAGAAAGAATTCAATTACGGATATAATCACTATGTTTTCTACTGCCGTTTATGCAAAACAAACGCATATCGACGCAAGAAACAATGCTTCCGTAATCGCTAAAGATTATGAAGCCGGACTTATAGAGGTAAAACTTACCGATTGTTACGATCCGGGAAGATATGTTACCGGCGTTATCTTTATTTCCAGAATAGACGGAGAAGGCGTTTATGCCCGTACGCGTGCAAGTGTACAAGGTGAGTTTGGCCTTTATTACGATTGTCCTGCAAAATTCGGTAAGCCCGAAGTTTATATCGACGGTGAGCGCTACGGCGTTTATAACGGCGATTTCGGTCAGTCCGTTACGGACTTTGCCGGTAAAAAATACGTCAAGTGGAGTATAAATAACGAAAAAGGCGACGTTTACATTTCCGCTCCGGCAGGCAATAGTGAAAAAAGATACCTTATAAATCAACTTTATAACGAAGATATAGGCGGTGCGATTTTCAACGGCTTTACGACGGGTGAGGTATTCGTTTCGATAACGTCGAACGATTGCTATACCAATGAAACCACGTTTGAAATCGAGCAGATCGGGGGAAAACGCGGCGAAGCACTTGTTTCGGGCGGATATACCGATACGATCGCTCCTACGGTAACGGTCGACAGAAAAGGTGCCGACGGCGATCTTTATATTAAACGCGGGGAGGCGTTTGAATTGTTCGGTGCGACCGCTTACGATCCAAACCTTATAGGCGGCGTAAAGGCTAACGTATATTACAATTACGGTACGTCGGTTCAAAGTTCCGTGCTTGTAAAAGACGGCAGGTTTATTCCTACGAAATCCGGCACTTACGTTATAGAATACAGCGCAAAAGATTCCTTCGGAAACGTCGGAAAACAGATTGTATATGTATTCGTAATGAAAGAAGACGTCGCATCGATAGACGTTGAACAGCTTACTTCGATGACCGCCGGTATAAGCGTAACCTTGCCTGAACACAACGTAACCAGCCTTAACGGAAAGGTGAGCGTTGCGATTAAGGCGGTTTATGATAAAACCGTAACGCTCATAGATCCGGAGACGAGGACTTTCACTCCGCTTTCGGTCGGTGAATATACGATTGTTTATGAATACACGGATAAACTTAAAACCTATGAATATTCTTACACGGTAAACAGTTTAGCTAATGATAAATGCGGGTTTGCAAACGTTCCCGTGTTCGACAGATATTATATAAAGGGGCTTTCTTACAGCTTACCTGAAATTAAAGCGTACGAATTTAAGGGTGCAAAGCCGACTGAAGTCGCTTGCGAAATCTACGTCAGTTTCGACGGCGGCACATACGAAAAAGCCGATTTCGACGAAACTTTAATAAAGGGCAGCAAAAACGTTCGTTTTAAGTACGTTGCGCGCGATGCTGTTTACGAGAGCGAATCTATTGAAATAGTCGACACCGGTTATAACGATTCGCTGGATATGAAAAAATACTTTAAAGGCGATTTCTCGGCTAAGGCGGAGTATTCGTATATCGGATTCAAATCGTTGAAGAATAGCGGCAGTAATTCGCTTTTATTCATAAATCCGTTGGCGAAGGAATTGTTTTCGATAACATATTCGATACCCGAAACGTCGGGCGCGTCGGCTTACAGCGTTATTCTTACAGACCGCGAAGATCCTCGCATAAAAACGGAATTTTCATTCTTTTCGAGATATGGCACGGCTTATCTCTCGGTAAACGGCGGGGAAGAGCGGGCGTTGAGCGATAGATTGAACGACGGCAAAGAACGCAGAATTTATTATAACGCCGAAGCTAAGAGCTTTGTTTATGCTTCATCTTCTCAGACGCTTTCTTATCCGATCGGAATAACGGGCGCAAGCTATGGTTATGCGGAAATAGTTTTCTCCGATGCCTCATTAAATTCCGAAGTGCGGGTTATGCGAGTCCAGAATCAACTTATATGCAAGGATACTTACGATGATTTTGCTCCGGAAGTCTATGCCGACGTATCCGGCAGTGTTGAAATCGGAACTAAACTTACGATTAAAGGTGCGGCTTACAGCGATGCGCTTTCTGCCGTAAAAAGAGCCGATGCGCGCGTTTCAGTTACTAAACCGAGCGGCGGATATGCGCTCGGAATCGACGGCAAGGAACTCAAAGACGTTTTTGCCGATGAAGATTTCGAAATTATGCTTTCCGAATATGGTGTATATCGTTTGACTTACACTATAAAAGACGCTAACGGGAGAATGACGGAACAGCCGTATGGCATAGAGGTTGCCGATATGCTCGCGCCGACTGTCACATTCAACGACGGTTCCGATTCAAAAACCGTTCAGACCATAAAACTTGCTTACAAATATAAAATCAAGGAATATGCGTTGAACGACAATTATGATTCAGCCGAAGATTTAACCGTTCATACTTTTATTTACGATAAAAACGGCGTTATAGTCAAATACGGCGTAAGCGAGTTTTCGCTTGCGGAAGAAGGCGAATATACCGTTTATGTTTATTGCGTCGATACAAGCGGGAATTATGGTTATGCGTCGTATAAGCTCAAAGTCGTAGCGTGAGAGGGGTGAAAAAATGAAGAATAAAAAGAATATTTTCAAAACTTTTATCGCATTGCTGCTTGCGGGAGTGTGTACGTTTTCGGTTTCTTGTAAAAAACCGGATAACGGTTCCGTTCGTCCGTCGGACGACGGCGGGGTTTTTGATCCGGATGCAAAAATTACGGTGAAAGATACTTACGACGGTACGCATGATTTCACTGCACCCGATACGGATATGCCTTTCGTTACGAACGGATCGTGCGATTACACGATAGTCGTTCCGGAAACGCGCGGTGCACAGATTAATATGGCTAAAAACGAACTCGTGCAATTCTTTGCCGAAGCTACGGGAATAACTCTTCCCGCGGTTGCCGACAGCGAGTTTACCGATAACGGCAAAGGCTATATTTCTCTCGGCGAAACGTCTTTACTTGCCGAGTCGGGCGTAACTGTAGATCATAAAAAGCTCACCGAGGACGGTGTACGAATAGTAACCGAAGGCAAGAATATTTATCTTGTCGGCGGCGGCGATTACGGCACGCTTTACGCGGTTTATGATTTTCTTGAAATTTATTTCGATTTTGATGTGTACTACAAGGATTGTTACGAAATCAATAAAAACGTCAAAAATCTTAAACTTAAGAATTTCAACGTTACGGATATTCCCGATCTCGAATTTCGCTCAAACGGTTATTATCAACTTGTAAAAGACGAATGGATGTATCGTTTCCGTGTTCCCAGAACTTACGGAACGATAACGTTCCCAATTTACGAAGTTGTAGGCGATCCTTCAAGTTCCGCAAGGGGCGTGCACAACTCGCTTAACTGGCTGCCTAAGAGTCAGTTTTATGCCGATCATCCCGATTGGTATAATAACGGAGCAACCGAACTTTGTTACACGGCGCACGGGAATAAAGACGAGTATGAAAAGATGATGCAGGCTTGTGTGGATAAAGCCGTCGCGACTCTCACGTTATATAACAAAGAAGATTATCCGTATCTTCGTATTCTTAACTTTACGCAACAAGATAACTATGACGGTTGTGCGTGTGCGACATGCAGCGCAAACGTCGCAAAATACGGAACGAACTCTGCGACGCTTATTTTGTTCATGAATGATCTCAGAACAAGAATTGATGCGGCAATGGAGGAAATGGACGAAAAATACCGCAGGGACGATATGACGCTTACGTTCTTTGCATATCTCTACACTGAAACGGCTCCCGACGCAAAATTCTCCGAAATGCATCTTAAAGACGGGGTGAGCGTGTTCCTTGCAACGAGCGCGACTTTTGATCACCAGTCGTCGATATATGCCGATTCAAACACTGAAGGCCGAGAAAACCTTAAAAATTGGGGCAAACTTTCAAACGAAATTTTACTTTGGACGTATTCGACCAAGTTCAGCCACTATATGTATCCGGTAGATACTTATAATTTTTACGGGGAGGACGCCTACACGTTCTTTGCTGCAAACAATGTGAAACTTATGTATAATCAGTCGCAGGTTACGCAAAAAGGAACGTCGACGGCATGGCACAACTTGAAAGCGTATCTCGATTCCAAACTGGAATGGGACGGAACAAGGGATTCGGCGTATTACACCGAAAAGTATATTAATGCAATGTTCGGCGAAGCTGCTCCCGTAATGAAAGAAATTTATACGGCTATGCGCTTGCAGGCGGGTATCGTAAAGACAAAATACAACGGCGTTTCGCTTCTCAGTAATGTTACCGATCTCGAAAATCCGAGTTTTTGGCCGTATTTCACTTTAAAACAATGGCTTGCAAAATACGATGAAGCTTACGCAGCTCTCGAAACATATCGTTTATCCGATCCGACGGCATACAATCTTTACAAAAGCCATATAGACGCAGAGTATTTATCGCCCGCATATATGACTTTGGTTTTGTATAAAGATATGCTTTCCGCCGGAGAGGCTGTGGTAATCAAGGATCGTTTCCGCGAGGCTGTAAAAGTTACAGGTATAACCAACGTGCGCGAAACCGGCAGCAATCAGATAAGCAGTTTCGTTAACGGACTGTAAAAGGGGGATAGGCGAATGAAAAGAAAAATACTTTGTTTAATATGTCTGACGGCAATGGTATTCACAACTTTTTTTGCTGTTTCCTGCATAAAAAACGGCGGTAATTCGTCTGATTCATCCGATTCGGGTGCGACGACTATCGAAGAGATAATACTTGATGAAAATTCGGTCTTGATTACGCTTGGCGAAACACATTCGCTGCGTGCAACCGACGGTGAAAACACTTTGCTTTGCAAATGGGGTTCGAGTAATGAAAACGTTGTTTCCGTAAATGAATGGGGCTTGTTGACCGCGAATAAAGTCGGTTCGGCAACAGTAGCGGCGGAATATGGCGGTAAAAAAGTTTCTTGCAGCGTTACGGTTTCGCTTGGAGGATATCTTCCGAGCCTTGAAATCGCATGCGATGATGAGGTTCAGGTAGATCTCGCACATTCCGCGGATATATCAGGAAAAGTTTTGTTTAACGGCGAATATTATTCCGACGCGAAAATAAATTACGATTTAACCGATAAAACCATCGGAAAAGTTGTAAACGGGGTGTTCAAACCTGCAAAAGCGGGCAGTACAACGGTTACCGTAACAGCCGAATGGCGCGACGTAGAATCCGATTTTTTAACGCGTGAAATACAGATAAACGTTATTCATAACGTAAATTTTTATGCGGACGGCAAACCTGTTCCCAATGAAGTCGAACTGTATACGATAAAGAATTTTGAAGGCGAAACGTACGAAACCGAATGGAAACTGAATCCGTCGGTTGACATTGACGGCGTTGAAAAAACTTCATCGGTAGGTATAGAAAACGATGAAATAGTGGAATATGATCCGACTACGGGCATTTTGACGGCTAAAAAAAGCGGTGCTACAACGATTGAACTATATTGTAATAACGGTGAAACGAGATTTAGCAAAACTATTGAAATAAACGTTATACTTCCTATTGCCGAATATGGTGAGGTAATTACCGATTTTTCGGCATTAAACGGCGAAATTAGATATAACGAGAGCAATCTTTTAACCGAACTTTTTGCAGACGGCATATATTATGCGGAGCAGGACGGACGCGCTCTCGACGTTTCCGGGGCGGGTAAAATTCTCGGCGTTCAGACGGATAAATCGGGTATATCGAGATTTTCCGTTACGGTTTACGGTGAAAATTATGGTTATAAATTCAATCTTGAAGGTTGTGCGCTCGTTATAAAAACTGCGGAAGATCTTCTTGACTTCAGACTTACTGCCGATAAAAAGACAATTGAGGGATATGTCGTTATGAAAAACGACGTTGATATGTCCGTTCTCGACTTTAACGGTGACGGAAAGACCGCTACCACGGGCAATACGGCAATGTTCGATACATTCTATCCGTACTATAGTTCGGCAGGAGTGCTCGGTTCAACGGATATGCTTACCGATATAGAGTCAAGTAAGGCGGTAGCCGGATTTACCGGTATTTTTGAAGGTAACGGGTACAAGATTAAAAATTTCCACGCGGGCAATTCTTACGGATTCTTCGGAACTATTTCGGCTGCAACCGTAAGAAACGTCGCATTTACCGACGTTGACTTATATCCTGCTTATTCGGTAGGTATAGTTTTTGCAAAATATGCTGCCAACGTCAAAATGCAAAACGTATATTTGTCGATTAAAACGGGTGATTTTTCTGACGATAACTATATAAGAACCAAAAATTGCATGCTTTTTGCCGGTGCGGATTCTACGGATAAATCATTTGAGAATTGTATTATCGAAACCGACGCAACGTACGAAAAAGATGCGCTTCCCGGTTGGGGTGGCGCTTCGGTCGGCATTTTCGGCAGCGCGGCTACTACAAACTACTACGTAGACTATCCGACATACCCCGGCTATATGGCAAAGTTTTCTATCAAAGGGCTTTATTTTATCGCTCCGACTGCTGCAAACGGCAGGGTTATGCCGCTAATTCAGTACAATGGCATGACGGTATACGCCTCAAACGATTTCGTTGATTTTGCCGAAAGATCAACAATGCGGCTCGATGACGTAACGCGTAATCCGGTTGCCGATGATTCGGGCAATCAGAAAATATATCATTGGGCAAACGCATACCGTTACGACGGTTATGCTCAAATGCTTGAAAGCGGTATTACTAAAGTAGGCAATTGGAATATTACTGCCGACGGTGTGATTTGGGCAGGCTGATTTTGCGATATACGGGTAAAGGGATTTGCCATAGAAAACAAAACTTATTAAACAGAATTTTTGCGAAATAATCGCTTAAATAATAGGAGGGAAAGATGAAAAAAATACTGATCATCATGCTAGGCATAACAATGCTGTTTGCAACGTCTGCGTTTGTTGCATGTAAAGTGGAAGATTCCGGTTCGCATGTACATACGGGTGGTGTTGCTACTTGCAATGAAAAGGCTAAGTGCGACGAGTGCGGCGAAGAGTACGGAGAATTTAATCCCGAAAATCATACAAGCACAGAACTCGTTTACGTAGCCAACGGTAACGGAACGCATAAGATTGTGCATAAGTGTTGCAATGCCGTAACCCAAGCCGAAGAGGTTTGCGCGGGCGGTGAAGCCACTTGCGAAGAAAAGGCAAAATGCGAAAAGTGCGGCGGTGAATACGGAGAACTCGGTGAACACACCGGCGGAACTCCGACTTGTAACCAAAAAGCTGTTTGTTCGGATTGCGGAAAAGAATACGGTGATTTTGACGCGACAAATCACGCAAGCGAAGAATTTATTTATACCGCCAACAACAACGGCACGCATAACAAAGTACATAAGTGCTGTAACGTTGTTGCTGTCGAAAACGAAGAATGTTCGGGCGGGACAGCTACGTGTCAGTCAAAAGCAACGTGTAAAGATTGCGGTGCCGAATACGGTGACTTGGGAGCACACAACTACACGAAAGTCGGCAAAGACGCAGAATCGCACTGGAAAGAATGTTCTGTGTGTAATACTCGCGACGAAAACAGCGTAACGGCTCATAGCGCAACTGTATGGGAAACAACCGAGAATGGCGAAATCGGTAAGTGCGAATGCGGCGAAACGGTAACGACAATAATAGAAAGCGTTCCCGCAAACGAAATAAACCTTTATACGATTGCAAATTTAGGAGGAAACGTTTATAGCATTGAAGAAACGTATAGTCCTGTCGTCACGGTAAACGGCGTTTCTTTAACGATAAACGTCTCTTCCGGTGACGAAAATGTTGCGATTTACGAAGACAGCAAAATTAAAGCTGTTAAAGCAGGCAAGGCGATTATAACCGTAACGTACACGTTGCCGAGTAACCGTGGCGAAGTTACAAAGACGTTCGAAGTTAATGTTAATCGTCCCGTAATTACCGACGAAACTGCGGTTAATTATTTCTCCGCAATCGACGGCTGGCACGCATATCTCACCGAGCTTTTCGGAGAGAACGCGATTACGGAAGCGAAGCAGACTTATAAAGGCGAAGAATACGCGCTTACTTATGCCGATGGCAAACTTAGCGGAATGTTCACCGAAAGCAAAACTTCCACCGTTTGCTCGCTCACTCTTTATACCGAGACTTACGGCTACGTTTTGTCAAACGTAACGGCTTACACGAAAGTAATCAATACGGCCGCGGATCTCGAAGATATGAGACTTACCGCCGATAGAAAAACGGTTAAAGGTTACTTCATTATGAATGCCGATCTCGATTATTCAAAAATCGATTTTAACGGAGATAAGCAGTATACTTATTACGACAATTTGTATCCGTACTTTAATCCCTCGGCGAAGGCTCCGACGGATATGCTTACGGAAGATGTCGCGAAATCCGACAATACGCCCAATAAGGCGGCAGGTTTTGTCGGCGTGTTTGATGGCAACGGCCATAAAATAATCGGTTATCGCGCAGGCAATTCGTATGGATTCTTCGGCACTATCTCAGGCAGCGGTTTAAGCGATTTAACGGTTATTAAAAACGTTGCGTTCACCGATATTACAGCGGAAGCCAGTTCCTGGACGATAGGACGTGTGTTTGCGCATTATGCAACTTGCGTAAGCGTTGAAAACGTTTATATTTCTTTTGCTAAGGGTATTGAAAGCTGGACGAAAAATTTCTCGTTGTTCGGAGCGAAAGAAAGCGTATATTTCAGATTTAATAAGGTTGTTATCGAATATCCCGCAACATCGGCAAGTGCGGCTTCGGCAGGCGAAACCGCATGTGTCGGATTCTTCTCTACGGTCGGCACGACTGCTTATTATGGAAGAACGGCACCCGATAATCAATGGCACGGGCAAATGAGAACGGTATATCAGAATTTGTATATTGTCGCGCCTAAGGCGACGAACGGCAGGGTTCACGCTTTGAATATGAGTAATCAGATTATTGTTTATGCTGCCAACGACTTTGCCGATTTTGCAGAAGCGGCGAAAGTTTCGCTTGACGGAACGACTTTGAATCCTGTGGCTAATGATAGCGGAACTATCGAAGTATTCCACTGGAAGAACGCATATCGTTACGACACCTTAGCCGCTATGGCGGAAGCTAACTCGAAAGTAGGCAACTGGAAAATTTCGGCAAGCGGGGTTGTTTGGGAAGCATAATAAACTACTTTGTTTGCAGAAGCATAATTATAATTTCGCGGCGGGGCAAAATGTCCCGCCGCGGCAAAATGTCCCGCCGCGGATAAATATTTAAAATAAAAAAACTGCTTGGAAAAACTGAAAATCATTATGAAAAATCTTGCTTTCAAACTCCCCGAGCCGGGTGAAATAAAGATTCGCGGATATGCGGGTAGCCTTATAAATTATACCATAGGCAATCAGTATGACGATGAATCAACGTGGAAACTCCTTGTTGATCAGTTTCGGTTTTGTTATGATATCGATAACGGTTGGCGCGGCGAATTCTGGGGGAAAATGATGCGTGGCGCATGCCTTACGTACAGGGCAACGAATAATGTACGTTTATATAATGAAATCGTAAAGACAATTAAAGATATGCTATCCGTTAAAGAAAAATCGGGCAGAATATCTTCTTATCCTATAGATAAAGAGTTTTTAGGTTGGGATATGTGGTCGAGGAAATATGTTATGCTCGGCTTCATCTATTTTTTGGATATTTGCAAGAGCGATCGTCTTAAAGAGGAGGTACTAACCGCGCTTAAGGGGTGTGCGGATTATATTCTCGCTCACGTTGGAGAAGGAAAGGAGAAAGGAATATTCGACACGTCGCAGATTTACGGCGGGCTTAATTCATGTTCGATTCTTGAGCCGTTTGTCAGGCTTTACGAGATTACGGGTGAAAAGAGATATCTTGATTTTTCAAAGTATATCGTTGAACTCGGCTTCTGTTCCGATATGGACATAATCGAGTTATGTCTAAATAAAAAATTATACCCTTATCAATTTACGCATACAAAGGCCTACGAAATGATGAGTTGTTTTGAGGGGCTTTTAGAATATTACAAAGTTACGGGAGAGAAGAAATATCTCGCAGCTGTCGAAAATTTTGTCGATATGGTCGTAAAAACCGACTATACGATTATCGGTTGTTCGGGTTGCACGCACGAACTTTTCGATAATTCTACCGAAAAGCAAACCGAAGAAACGGACGGCGTTATGCAGGAAACGTGCGTTACCGTGACTTTTATGAAACTCGCCGCAAAACTTTTCTTGTTAACCGGTAAAGCGAAATACGCCGAAATTATAGAGCGTTCGGGGTTGAATGCGTTGTTCGGCGCGGTAAACGACGAAAATCAGACGATGAAAAAAGCGGAAGGCAGAAAATGGATCGGCGACGACCTTATTCTTGTAGAACATGAGCCATTCCCATTCGATAGTTACAGTCCGCTTACGAAAGGTAAAAGAGGAAGACTTGTTGCAGGTTTCAGAGAACTGCAGAACGGTAGATCGTATGGCTGTTGCGCGGCTATCGGCGGTGCCGGAACGGCTATTTTCGGTCTTTCGGCAATAACGAAGAGAAAGAACGGTTTTTCCGTCAATCTATATACCGACTTCGAATTAAAAACAGAATACAAGGGCGATAAAATATTGATAAAAACGTCTGCAAATCCATACGGGAAAAGCGGTGCGAAAATAAACATCAACGGTAGCGGGAAAAAATTTAAACTCGCTTTAAGAGCCCCGTCTTATTCAACAGCATTCAATATTGCGATCAATGGCGAAAAATTGCAGCATAAGTCGGTAAACGGCTATGTTAGCATTGAAAGAGTATGGCAAAACGACGTGATTTCGCTTTTTTGGAAAGCGCCGCTCAAAGCAATTTACAAAAACGGTAAAATATCTTTTAAAAAAGGTGCGGTTGTCCTTGCAAGGGATGAACGTTTCGGGGATATAGGCATTTCCGTTTATAAAGACATAAAAAAGAATTTTAAGGGCTCGGAAATTCCCTATAAAATATTTAAAAACGATTTGTTTAAATGCAATCTTTCCTTAAAAGTAGCGGACGGCATAAACGAGATTGCGCTTGTGGATTATTCTTCCGCGGGGAAAAATTACGACGACGAAAACTGTAATATTGCGGTTTGGCAAAAGTGAGGTAGTTTATGGATTGCAAAAGACTTGGCGTTATGATTGATTGTTCGCGCAACGCCGTCATGAAACCCGAAACGTTAAAGCGTTTCGTAAGGTATATTAAAAAGGCGGGCTGTAACGCCGAATGTTTTATAAGAGGGTATAAGTAATGAATATTGGTATAGCAGGGCTTGGAGCAATCGCTCCGCTTCATATAAGGGCGATTTTAGATCGCGGACAAAAGATAACCGCTATTTGCGACGTCGATGCGGAAAAATGTAAAAAGATTAACGCTGAATTCAATCTCGGAGCAAAAGAATACTCCGATTATAATCAAATGATC
>CAKQXZ010000032.1 GCA_934292955.1 uncultured Clostridia bacterium | reverse complement strand
GCTACTTTGGTTGTTTCGTTTTTGTCCTTGTCAAAGTATTTTCCGCACCCTTCGCATGTATAGTGTGCTTTCATACCCGTCGTCGAGCAAGTTGCGGGAGTTTCTTCAACAAAATTGAGATTATGTTTTGCGTTGGGATTGTCAAGATTGCCACACGTTGTGCATTTTTCGGTGCAACCGCCAACAAACTCGTGTACTGCATACTGCGAGTCTTTGTCAAAAGCAGGGGCGACGCCGGGGCAAGCGGGGTCTGTGCATTTTGTATAGCCGTGATGCTCGAAATCTATCTTCTCGATTTTTTCAACCCATGTATGCTCGTGTCCTCCGGATACTGCCGCAATCTTAACGGGAATATCGCAAGTCTTTCCGTCCTCTGCCGTTGCGGTGATATACATCGCGCCATAATCCATAGAGTTGACGGCGGTTATTTGATAGTAACAGTTTGATTTGTCAAAAACGTTACTTGTCTGAATTTCCGTTCCTATGGGAGCAATCTTTGCCTTATAGGTATATGGAGCGGGCGCGCCGCTTATAAAAAACCCGGTGTCTACACCTTCAGTGCCGATAGTACCCGTCTTTGCTTTGCCTATTTCGGGATATACGGTTTGTATATTGCCAATATAGGTCATCCCTTTTGTAATAAGGAAATCCATGTCAACTATCGTTGAAATGCTATTCATTCCTGCGGAATCCCAAATTTCTATATCTTTGCCTTTGCCGAGCTCAGCGCCCAAAACTTGCATATTGCTTCTCAATTGAGCCGCATTCCTAATCAGTTTATATCCGTCATTCGTTTTGAAACGAACGCGAATACGATACGCAACGTTCTGCTCTACAAATTGAGTTTCGACTCTGCTCCACGGGAGCGACGCATCGTCTTTTTCCCACAACTTTATTTTTTGTCCGTCTTTGACTTTGTGCACATATGTAAGCGTTACAGTATAGTTTGCTCCCGCAGGAACTTTAAGTGTTTTGGTTGTAGCATTCTCAAATTCAAAAGCGGCGTCAAGAGTATCGCCTACGTTTACCTTTCCGAACGCCACCTCGAGCGTGTCGATCGTCATCGTTTCGGCTTTAGCCGTCTGCGGATTGACCGATGCCATACCGAGAATTAACGCAAGGCACATCGTAAGACCGAGTACAAGTGCTGATATCTTTGATTTATTCGTCTTAGTGTGTGTCATAATCGTATCTCCTTTTAAGTCCGTTTTGTTGTGTGTGATATTTTGCTTGTTGTTGCAAACGGAAATTGACTTTCGCGTGCATGTGTGATAAACTGTATGTACTCACAATGTACTCACAGCGCTTCCGTGCTTGCTTGCAACGTTTGAAGCATCGTGAGTATAGCAAAAACGCAATAAAAATTCCCCCACCCAAACCTGAAAAAGGTGGGGAAAAACGAAAAAAGTCAAAAAATTTTTTTAAATCGGGTGGGCAAACGCTCATGTAACCGGTAGCGGAAGATCGATATGAGATGCAAGACAAAAAAAATCGTTTCATTGTTTATCGTCATTGCGATGACGCTCGCAGTATCCTTCACTTTTTTTGCGTGCAATAAAAACAACACCTTGCTTGATCCCAAAAAACCGACGACTCTTACTATGTGGCACGTTTACGGCGAGCAGGTCAATTCACCCATGAACGACATCGTTGAACAATTCAACTCGACCGTCGGCAAAGACAAGGGCATTATCATAAACGTTACGCTGATGTCAAACGCCTCGCAGATCGGCAAAAAGTTAAAAGACGCGCAAACAGGCAAAGCGGGCGCCAAGGAAATGCCCGATTTGTTCTTTTGTCATTCGAGCGATGCGCGCGGTCTGGGTGCTAATAATCTTCTGAATTGGAACGATTATTTTTCACCGTCCGAACTTAACAATTTCGTCTCCGATTTTTTAAGCGACGGAATGGTCGACGATAATCTTGTTGTTTTCCCCGTTTCAAAATCGACTTATATGCTCTTCATCGCAGGCGGAGTTTTCGACAGATTCAAAGTCGATAAAGGCGTTTTGCTATCCGACCTCGCGACATGGAAAGGGTTTTTCTCCGTTGCCGAAAAATATTATGAGTGGTCGGGCGGTAAACCGTTCTGCGCGATAGATTATCTGATAAGGCTCGCAGAACTGTGCGCCATATCCGACGGAGAGAATATTTCTTATAAAGACGGCTGGTACGACGCAAACAACCCCGCTCTGATAAAAGCATACGAAATGTTTGCAACGTCTATCGCCAAAGGGCATATAGTCGTATCCGATTTATATTCCAACACGCAGGTTATGACGGGACAGACCTGCGCAGGTATCGGTTCTTCGGCTTCCGTGCTTTATTACAACGACGAAATCACCTACCCCGACAATACGTCGGAAGCAATGAATCTGAAAGTCTTTCCCTTGCCGCAACAGACAGGCAAACAAAAAGTCGCAACGCAATCGGGAGTCGGACTTTGCGCTTATAAAACGACCGAACAGAAAGCTGAGGCTGCAAACGTTTTCGCAAGATGGTTCACCGAAGAAAGCCGCAACGTGGATTTCGTTCTTTCAACGGGTTATATGCCCGTAAGAACGGGCGCTTTTGCAAAAATCGGCGACCAATCTTTCAAGTCGGATGCCTACAGGAATCTTTATAAAGCCCTGACTACAACCGTCGAGACCTGCTCTTTCAAAAAAGAACCGGCTTTTGAGGGGTATTACACCAAAGTGTACTCTTTGTACGAAAAAATCCGCGACATTCAGAGTACGCTCGAACAAAGATACGCAAAAGGCGCAACCTGCGAACAACTGGTTACGGAAATGAAAACCGCGCTTATTGGCAGCAAGTAATTGCGGCTAACGTAGGCTGAAGCGAAAACATCGGAGCAACCGCAATATGAAGCTTATAGATTTCAGAAAAAAGAAAACATCTATGCATCGTAAGCTTTTGTTATACATGCTTACGCTTGTTCTTGTTGTCGTTATGTTTATCGCAGTCGGCTTGTTTTTCGTCGGGCAGTTTTCTACGACAACGGAAAAATATTCAAATAATCTGACTTTTCAAAACGAGTTCTATACAAGACAAATCGAAAAATTCTTTGACGATCTTTCGATGATGAACGAAATGCTCGCAAACGATTCTTCGGCTATAATAGACGCTTATCTGAATGAAAAAGGAATTCATATAAGCGCGCTCAACGATTCGCAGTTATATACGGAAGGCGTGCAGGAAGCACTTTTCCCTAAACTTAAAGAAGAGTTGCTTAAAGCAGACGCTTCGGGTGCGTTTATAATGCTTAACGCAACCGTGAATACAGGCGAAGCCAACTCTGATAAATCCAGAACAGGCTTATATTTTCAACGCAGTACCCTTGACCGGACGGATGAAACGCTGCTGCTGTTCCGGGGCAGCGCGGAACTCGGAAGAAAAAACAACGTAATGCCGCACCGCAAATGGCGATTGGAATTCAAAACCGATTTCGTGCCGCAAACAAAAAGCTTCTTCAACGAAACCATCGTCAAAGAAAAAAAATCGCTGCTGACCGATATTTTTACGCTTAACGGAACAAGCGAAGAGGCAATAGCGTTCATCACTCCTCTGTTCGGAGCAGACGGGACGTATTACGGCATTTGCGGATTTGAAATCTCGAAAAATTACTTCAAAGATTTCTTTGCTCAACCAACAAGATTAGAGCAACTGACCTGCACTTTTTCCAAAACGGCAGAAAACGGAAAAATCGACTGCGAAAACATATTTTGGGCGGGCGTCCTCGGCGGCTACTCCCTGAAACCGAGCGGTACGCTCGTACCCAACGAAATAAACGACGCGCTCACCGAATTCTCGGGCGAAAACACTTTTGTTGCCGCTAAAAACGAGGTTACGATCTGCAATACGCCCTACACTCTTATAGTTATGCAACCGAAAAGCGAATTCGATAAAACCGTGACCGTTAATGTTATAAAAATTGTATTGGTATGCTTTTTTCTTGTATTTTCCGCCGTTGTTCTTTGCGTAATTTTTTCGCGAAAATTTGTTTCCCCTGTGATAAAAAGTCTTGAAAAAATACGCATGCAGGAGCATGACGGAACAAAATCCGATATTATCGAAATTGACGACTTATTCGTCTATCTTGCCGAACAGGACAGACTGCGCGACGTCGAAACGGAGAACCTGAAACGTCAGAACGAAGAACTTTCTATCGTAACCGAAAACCAGACCAACGAAATCGACAAGCGGCAAACGGAAATCGAGCGGCTGGCTTATTCCCGCAAAAACGAGATCGATCCGGACAACTACGAAGCATTCAAAATCGGGTTGAAAGAACTTACAAAAACAGAAAAAACCGTTTTTAATCTCTATTTGCAAGGCAAAACCGCAAAAGAAATCGTCGATATACTTAATATACGCGAAAGCACGCTAAAATTCCACAACCACAATATTCTGGAAAAACTCGGCGTATTTTCGCGCAAACAAATGTTGCGCTACGCAACTCTGCTGAAACAAGAAATGCAGAACGAATGACGTAAGGAATAAGGCGTGTTTTTCGGGCTCTTTGTCAAATGTTGGGGTGTGTCCGATAGAAAATAGTTTAATGGCGGCGGCAACTTTTTTAAGTTGCCGCCATATTTTACTAAAATTGTCTTTTAAAGGTTTTCATTCACTTCGGCATACGATTGCTATCCACGCAAGAAACCTTATCTTTGCCGTCAAGCGCATATGCAACTGTCGTTCCGCCGCATTCGCGGACGTATTCCAACGCTTTATCGAAAGTCGTCCGCGTTTCGGGGTTATCGCTTTCGGCGTAATTCCCCGTATTGCAATCGATCTGGCGTTTGCTGAGATTATCCTTTTCGGCACTCTTCCACGTTTTCACGGCAACCCAATTATTACGCGCTTTCATCTCGTCGGGGACTGCGGCACGCAACGCTTTCTCTCTTTCGGCAAAAGCGGTTTTCGCTTCCTCGCTCGGTCGTTTGTATTCCGCGCCGGATGCGCTTTCCGCTTCGGTTCAAACGTTCCGGGAACGAAAATCAACCTCGTTCAGGCAAAGAAAATTCTTTCGGACAAGGTAAGCGACGAAATGTCTTTCACTTCCAAAGCCGGAAAACCGTTCAAAGCAAAACTCAAACTCGACGGCGAAAAAGTCGTTTTCGACTTCCGATCCAAAATCGAATATATAAAAACCCGCCTATAGGTCGATTATTCTGCGTTTCGACTTCGGCGGGTTTTCTTTTTAATAAAAGGCGGCAGCGCCCCGCTCCGCTTCGTAATATCTGCCGTTCGCATAGTAGAATCCTGTTTCTACGTCATAATAGAAACTCTTCCAGCGGAACGGATTGATATCCCCGAGAAACCGATCGCTTGCGTTTACCGCACCGTTCGGCATCTTCACCGTCGTACGTCCGAAACTGTCGTATTCATACTGCGCAACAAGGGTTCCGAATTCGTCCACGATAGCAACGATATTATCTTGTCCGTCCTTGACGTAACCGTAAAAAACTGCGGCTTACAAATTTTGCAAGCCGCAGAAATCTCAGTTGAAAGTTTTCTCTGTTAGATGAAACATTTCGCTTTTACTTTTGTTTTTAATTATTTTTTTATTTCATTACTATAAGCTAAAACCGTACGTTATAAACGGAATAACTTAAGTAAAATTATTTTCCTTAAAGTCCGCCTATAAGCCCGTTTTCGAGCTTATTTTTCTTCTTTTTTAAAAAAATCTTTTCGTATTCCGAGCAGTAACGCAAAGCAACCGCCTACTACGCTGCGCGCCCTGAAATACCGTATCTCGCCCGTGTCGCCTTTGTACCAGTCTCCGAAAGGAATTCTTAAAGGCGAATTCTGTAAAAAATAAACCAAGGGTTCGAGCATTTTTTGACGCTTTGCTTTATCGTCGGTAAGGGCGGCTGCCCATACCGTCCAGTCGCTTTTTACGTAACTTTTACGATTGAAAATAGGCGTTCCGAAGCGTTCCGTAACTTTAAGGTAGTAATCGACTTCTCTTTCCCGAAATTCCTGCGGGAACAATCCTAAGTCCAGAACTTTATCGAAAAGCAGGTTGTATTTAAGCCCGAACGTATCCTCCCCGTCGTCCCAGGTAAGCGGCGAATGTGAGAACTTACGTGAAAACGTTTCGATTTCTCTTGCATAATCACGCGCGATACGTTCATATTTTTCATATTCTTTTCCGTCGGCTTTCAACAAACCCGCATAGCAGGCTATGCCGACGGAGGCTTTTACCGCCAAGTTAAGATTGTTTGCAATGTGTCCGGCAAAGTCGTCTGTGCAAAGTTGATTAGTCGGTTTAAGCCCGTACTTTACCAAAAATTCTACCCACTTCCGGCACAAATCCTCGCTCTCTTTGTATAGCGACAGATCGCCGTCGTAAGCGTAACACGCCGCCAAAGTTATAATCATGTTGGCGCATTCTTCCACGGGCATTTGCATGTTGTCGTCAAATTCGCCGTTGGATTCGGGGAAAAGATAATATTGAGGATGAATTTCCCCGAACGCGGTTTTCGCCAAACCCGCGTATTTGCCGTCTTCCCTCGCGCCGTAAACGTTACCCGAACAATGGGGATAGGTGCCTACGTCGTGAGGGGCGTAATCGAAATTCCATACCGGCATACGGGCAAACCTGATTATGGGGCGAAGCATGCCTTTAACAAACTCCGTGTTATATATAAGGTATAACGGTATGCTCGGATAACTTACGTCAAGCGTGCCTATACAGCCGTTACTGCCGTTTTCCTTCGACAGGAAAACCAGATTGCCTTCGTTGTCCTTTATCGCGGTGTGCGCCGCAACACTCTGACGAAGCGACGCCGTAAGAATTTCGTAATAGTCGGGAGAAATTTTATCCGCCGCTATTTTAAGTTCCTTGTCGATTTCGTCAAGACGCGCTTCTATTTTCGCTTTGTTTTTACGCACGTCCACGATAGCGTCAAGCACGGTATGCTTTTCAAGATACAAACTCTTTTTAAAATCGCCGAAGTAATCGATTGCGACTACGCTGTCGTACGCTATCTCGATAAAACCTTCTTTCTCAAAACAAAAAGCCGCGATATATTTTTCTTCTCCGAGGTTTTTGAAATTCTTGTCGCCCGAAAGTAGATATTTTGCAAAATCGTCGCAGTCAAGAGCCGCCGCTTTATCCCCGCAAAGGTACCAGTAACCCCAGTCCGCGCCGTAACAATCTTCGTTGTTGGATAAATAAAGTTGACGCTTTAATCCTATAAAAGCGACCTCGTTTTTTCCGAGATTATAAGAATAGTTGCGACACTTGTCGTTTACGGGAAGGCGCGCGTCCGAAGTATATGCTACGCGTCTGTTTACAAACAAAGATACTTCTTCTACTTCGGCGTCGCCGGAAAATCTGTAAGAAAGATAGCACACCGGCTCGGAAACAAGCATAGGATCGTCAAGCGGAAGCGGAGAAACGAAATCCGCCGTAAAAGTCGATCCGTCAAGATCGAAGGTATAAGTCGTTTTGAAAGACGAAACCTCCACCTTCGTCTGCCTTGCGTTTTTTACGGATTTTGCGCCCGTTTTTCTGACGTCGCCCAAAAAACACCATGTAGTTCCGTCGGTAAGTTTTACGAACCCGTAAAGGGGCTTTTCTTCTCCGAACCAACACGTAACCTGCGTTTTATTGAGTTCTTCTGCCGTGCACCACAGCGAAAAGTTGGGATCTTTTACAAACAGCGGATATGCCGGTAGTTTTCTTTTCATAATTAACTTCTCCTTCTTGCGTTTTCTTTCGTTTCTTTTGATTTTTCCGATTGCGACGAAAAGATCGATAACGGTTGTTTTGCTTGAATATTTATTCGTTTCGTAAGTAAAACGTTACGGCTGCTGTTGCCGACTTTAATTTCAAACGTACCGCCGTTTACGGTCCAATCGTCGAAAATAACCGAATAGTAAGCGAAAGACTGTTTATCGAGTGTGATTTTTACCGTTTTCGTCTGCCCCGCCGAAAGTCTGACCTTTTTAAAGCCTTTTAACTCTTTAACGGGACGATATACCGCCGCCTGCGGTTCCGAAACGTAAACCTGTACCACTTCGGCGCCTTCGGTATCGGACGCGTTCTTAACGTCCACCGAAACTATCCATTGCTCTTTTTCGGGGTTTTCGGTTACGTTTAAATTACTCATTTCAAACGTCGAGTAACTTAACCCGAAGCCGAACGGGAAAGCAATTTCTTCGGGATGTCTGTCAAAATAGCGATATCCTACGTCCAGCCCTTCCGAATAACGGTTTACCATGTGGTTTGCAAAAGTGTTTTCCGACGGGTAAAGATAGCGGGATAAAGCGTAAGTTTCGGTAAGTTTACCGCTCGGATTAACCTTACCGGACAAAATATTCGCCAACGCGTGATGCCCGCGTTCGCCCGCGTAACCGGCATAAATAACCGCGGCTACTTTATCTATCCATTCGGACATATCTATTACCGAACCGCAATGCAGTATAACCACGGTGTTCGGGTTCTGCTCGGCGGTGCGAAGAATAAGCCTTTCCTGATTGTCGTTAAGGCGCATACGATCCGCCCTGTCGTCACCTTCGGTGTCGTAAAACCCCGCTATAACTATCGCAACGTCTGCGTTTAAGGCGGAATTTACCGATTCTAAAAACTGCTCGTCGCCCACAGACCAGGAAGCATGTATCGTGATTTTCGAGTCGGGCAGAGCCTTTGCGAGCGTTTTATCGAGATAATCGGGTTTTTGCGTGGGAACCACTCTCGAAGAACCGCCGCCGCTGAAATATTCGCCTATGTGTTCGCAACCGATTGCAACGCTTTTTCCGTTAGAAATAGGTAATACGCCGTTGTTTTTAAGAAGCACCACGCCCTCTTCGGCGACGCGCTCGGCGCAAGACAAGCGTTGCTCCACCGTCGTTGAAACCTTGCGTAATTTGCTTTCTCTTTCCGCTTTTTCTATAAACGCCAGAACGCGTTCGACGCATGCGTCTATTTCCTCTTCGGTAATACGCCCTTCTTCAAAGGCGAGTTTAAGATTTTCATAGCCTTTCAACGAATAAGGCATTTCGATATCAAGCCCCGCTTTTACCGCCGCGGTGTGGTCTTTAACGGCGTCCCAGTCGGAAATTATCGTACCGTTACGCTTCCACAGCGCGTTTCTCAAAAGCGAGTTCATTTTGCCGTTTTGCGACATGCGAACGCCGTTAACCGCATTGTAACTGCTCATTACGCACCACGGATCGGCTTTTAAAGCGATTTCAAAAGCGCGAACGTAAATTTCCCTGAGAGTACGTTCGTCAACTTCGCTCGACGTCCAGAGCCGTCCCACTTCGAGATTGTTACAGCAGTAATGTTTCAGCGACGTCCCCACGTGATGATCCTGAATCCCTTCTATATAACGTTCGGCAAAAGTACCCGCAACGTAAGGATCTTCCGAAAAATATTCGAAATTACGACCGCACATGGGGGTGCGTTTTATGTTCACGCCGGGCGCGAGCAATACGTCAACGTTGCGTTCGATACAGTCGTCGGCGAGAGCCTCACCCGTCCGGTAAGCCAAATCGGCGTCCCACGTCTGCGCGAGAACGGTCGCCGAAGGATACGCCACGGACGGCAAATCGTGCATATTGTCGTTTTCGTCGGGCGCGCAATACCGAACCCCAAGAGGGCCGTCGGATACGCGAACGCAATATAACAATCCGTCAAGGTCTTCGGTATGCCAACAATCCTTGCCGGCAAGCAATTTTATTTTTTGTTCGACCGAAAGGTCGGATAATTTTACTTTCATAACAAATTCCTTTTACTTAGAGTAACGATGCTTGGTTTTTCGGGTGTTTTGCAAGATATCCCGCCCTTGCGTCGGTTTTTCGGTTAAATCAGCCTATGCCGCGATACAAAGTTACGGGCAGAACGACTTTTTTAACGGGCGCTTTGGGGTTATTGAGGCGTTCTTCCACCACGCCGTATATTGTTTTTGCAAACTGCTCGTAATCTATTTTTACGGTAGGTATTCGCCTCAGTCCGTGTACGTACCGTCCCAACCCGTCGAAGCCGACGATATCCAGATCGGGATAAAGCCTTCTTACGTCCGTATAATGCTTATCGAGTTCTTCGAGTAGCCTGTACGCGTATTCGTCGTTGAAACAGAATATTTTACGACAGCCGTTGTCTATTCTACGGCAAATTTCCGAAACATCCTCCGTTTCAAGACCGTAATTGATAATTACGACGTCTTTTTGCAACGAAACGAGTTCTTGCGAAAAGTACCCGCTGCGCATTTCGTGAAATTCGTGAAACGTGCCTACGTAAACGTATTCGCCGTTATAATACGGATTAAAAAGATATCGCGCAACGAGTTTACAACCGCATTCGTCGTCAACGCAAACGTGATCGTAACGGTTTTCGGGGTTCGTAAAACTTCCTACGCAAACTATTTTTATATTGTTAAGTCTTGCGAAATCCGCCGTTTTTTCGTCTATCTCCGCAAAGCAAATAAGTAAATCGACGCGTTGAAGGACGCATTGCTTTATAACTTCCACGTTAAACTGCGGCCAGCACAAAAATACCAACGAGTAGTCTTCTCTTTCAAAAACCAGTTTTCTGAGTTCCTCGTTAAGCGTATTAAAATATAAATTGGAAAAGCCTTCCACGTAAACTCCCACTACGGCGCGTTCGTCGGTTTTCATCATTTGCGCAACGTGGTTGGGCATATAACCCATCTCTATCGCGGTTTTACGAACTTTGCTTTTCATTGCGTCCGAAATATCGTCCATGTCGCGCAAAGCGTGCGACACCGTGTTTATCGAAACGCCGAGAGCGGAAGCAATGGCTTTCAGGCTTACGTTTTTACTCATCTTATAACGTCTCCCGTAATAGGATCGAATAATTGCATATCTGCTTTGTCAAAGTACACCGCTATCCGGTCTGAAACGGTAATTTTGTCTTTCGCGTCGTAACGACCTACCATATCCTTACCGCAAAAATCGAAGTGCACGCTGTATTCGCCGCCGAGTAATTCGCACACGGTGGGATAGGCAACGATCGCTCCTACCTCCGTCGCGTCTTTGACTTTTTCTATACGCATACGCTCCGAACGCACGCCTATCGTAAGGTTGTGCGAGGATTGCAGACATTTTTCGAGTTGCAACAATTTTTTGCTACAAATTTCGCGTTCAAAGGCAAATTCGTCGGTTTTTTCGTCCTTCTTTTTCAAACGGCTTATCAACTTAATTATCGCGCCGATCATAGTTTTTTTCTTCTGAACGGAGTGCTTGTCGTACTTGGCTTCGCCCGTTGCGGACAAAATTTTAAGAATACTTTCCTTCGCTTTTACGTCGAAGTTATCCTTAAACGCCTTAAACTCGTTTATCTTCGCTCTGTAAAATTCGTCGTGTTTTAGGCGGAAATTTTCGCCCAGATCGTATTTTAACCCGCAAACGTTCAAACTCGCGTCGTCTTGCGAATATTCGCCGCTGAAAATATTCATTGCGGGCGAACCTATAAAGCGCGCGACGAAAATATTGTCGGGGTGATTATAAACTTCCTCGGGCGTGCCGATTTGCTGAATAAACCCGCGGGACATAACCACTATACGCGTCGCCATGGTCATGGCTTCGGTCTGGTCGTGCGTTACGTAAATTGTGGTAGCGTTTATTTTATTATGTAATTTTACGATTTCGCTGCGCATTGTAAGACGCAGTTTGGCGTCGAGGTTGGATAAAGGTTCGTCCATCATAAAGATGGGAACGTTTTTGATTATCGCTCGCCCAAGTGCAACGCGTTGCATCTGACCGCCGGAAAGTTCTTTCGGCAGTTTATCGAGATACGGCACGATATCCAACTTTTCAGCCGCCTCGAAAACCTTAATACGGATTTCGTACGGCAAAAGTTTACGGTTTTCCGTTATAATGTCACCGTTTTCGTCGAGCAACCGACACTCGTCGTCAAATATTTCGCCTTCTTCTCGTGCGCGCGCTTTGATTTCTTCAAATTGTATTCCGAGCAAAGTCCGATACTCTTCCGCTTTGCTTTCCGATTCGCAACCGCTAAGGAGGTTCCCCGCAGCCTCGGGGGAAATGCGTAAAGACGCAGATAATTCGTCGGCGTGTCTGCCGTCGCTTCCCTTACCGCTTTTAACCGACGATACGACTTTGACAAGGTCATCGACGCCGTAAGAATCGAATACGTGCAGTTGTTCCCATACGACGTAGGCTTTTTTGTTGCGCGCGGGTACGGGATAAGTATTTATGGTAAGAGGAAACGCAATGTTCTGATAAACGTTCATCTGCGGATACAAGGCGTAACTTTGGAAAACTATCGCCATTTTACGCTCGTTGCTCGGTTTGTAGTTTAAAAGTTCGTCGAGAAGAAATATATCTCCCGAAGTTATATCTTCAAGCCCCGCTATCATACGCAAAGTCGTGCTTTTACCGCAGCCGGAAGGTCCTACAATTACGATAAAATCACGTTTATTTACGTCCAGATTGAAGTCGTGCACGGCTTTTTCGCCGTTAGGATATACCTTTTCGAGGTGTTGTAATGTTAAAAACGGTTTATTTATCAATTGTTCTGTCATCTTTTTACCCCCGTTGACGCAAGCCCGTCAATCATTTTGTTTTGCGTAATGATAAATATAATTACTATGGGAATAAGAGCGAATACGCTCGTTGCCATGGCTACGCCGGTCGCCGACCACCCGCCGCCGCCCGTATAACCCGTAAGCGCGACGGTAATAGTATTCCAGTAAGATTTTTGACCGCTCAGTAAAAGTTGCGGCCACATAAGACTGTTCCAACTGCCGGTGAAAGTAAACAATACTATCAGCATAACGGTGGATTTTGCAAGCGGGCAAACTATTCTTCTGAATATAACCATACTGCTTGCGCCGTCGCTTTTCGCGCTGTCAACTATATCCATGGGTATGGACAAAAAGAAGTTGCGCATAAGAAGCATATTGAATATGCCCGTAATACCCGGCACTATCAGCCACATATAAATGTAAGCGTACGTCGCTACGTCGCTCGTTATATTAAGCGCCCCACGTATGCGCGAATATATTGCGAAGGACGGCGCCGTTCCTATAACGCCCGGAACAGCCATCCATACGAGCAGAAACTTTACGATAGCGTCTTTTCCCTTGAAGCGTAAAAACACCACCGCGTACGCCGTAAGAAGGTCAACCGCCACCGTAAGAGCAACCGTTGCGAGAGTACTCCACAGAGAGTTAAACATCCATACGGGCATATTGTCTATTTTGCCTTCGCGAACGATAAAGCCCGTATAATGTTTCAGCGTCCATTCGCTCCAGTCGGACGGGAATAATTTTTCCGGGTGAGTCTGTAAGTCGAAATCGGATTTAAAAGACGTACCTACCATATAAATAAGAGGTAGTACCCATATTGCCGAAATTACGAACATAACGACGAAGGATACGATTTTTTCACGGCGTCTTGTAAGTTCGGACTTAGTCAGCCGACGTTTATTTTCAATCATCCCGCACCTCCTCGGTTGATATTGCGGCGTTTACGCCCGCTCCGTCAAGCACGGCGGTATTTTTAACGAAACTTCTGCACATCTGAGTGTAACGCGTCTTTTTGCGCCTCGGCGCGGTCACTTTACGTTCTATAACGCTGAAAACAAGCACTATAAGCCCGAAAACGATAGCCGCCGCGCACAGATAGCCCGTCTGTTTGGCGTAAGACATGCCGCCCATAAGGTATTTTTGTATAAACATCATGGGCGCGACGAAAATATTTTCGTTTTCGTAAGTATTTAACACGTACGGTTGCGCGTACAGATTAAGATACCCTATAAGAGTATTGAACAAGCACACGTTTATTGCGGGGCGGATATTCGGCAAAGTTACGGTTACGATACGCTGAAAGCGGTTTCCTCCGTCCATTTCGCACGCTTCGTAAAGAGATTTCGGAACGTCTCTCAGTGCGCCCGAAAAAATAACGAAGTTCGTACCCGTTTGCCACCAGATACTTGCAATAAGCATAACCACCCACCTTAACGTATCGCCTTGCCAGGGCTTTCCCGCAAGCCATTCTACTTTTACGCCGAAAAGCGCGTTGATAAGCCCCGTTTCGTCGCCTTTGAACATATTGCCGAAAATGATACCGACTATCGTTACCGAAACTATGCTCGGCAGATAAACGATAGCCCTGAACAGTTTATACCCCGGCGGATGCATATTGATAAAATAAGCGAAAACGAGAGGTATTACGATAAGAAGCGGTACCGCCACGGCGTCAAAAAGGAACATCGTGAGGAAACTGTCCCAGAAGGTTTTGGAAATGGGATGGTTAAAATCGAGTATAATCAGATAGTTTTTTAAGCCGACAAACTTATTGCCTTCCGGAAGATAGGGATTGTAACTCATAAAACTGAATACGAAGCCCATAATAAACGGAATTACCGTGAAAACCAGAAACACAACCAAAAAAGGGCTCATCAAAAGAAGCGCAAGAAGCGCCTCTTTTCTTTTACGAGCCTTTTGTTGTTTGATTTTTAACGTTGAGTCTATCATTTAAGCCACCTTTTTTAACCGAAGAAACTGATGCTGTTATTCGCGGCTTCCTGTTTCTGTCTTATGGTAGAAAAATCGCTCTCTTCCGTATGATTATCGCTTCTGTCTACGGTATCGGCGAATATTGCTTTCAGGTTATCTACGATTGCCGCGTAATGAGGCGTCGAACCTATGCAACAGAAGTTATCGATGTCGGGATAAAATTTACCGATGAAGTTTGCAACGTAATCCGATTGAGAATATTCAAGGTTTGCCGAAATGATTTTAGACGCGCTTATATGCCCCGCCTTCGCCCATTCGACGCCGACGTCCGCACGGGACGTAAACCATTTTATAAACTCTAAAATAGCGGCTTTTTTGTTTATATCTGTAACCGTTTTGGACATTGCGAAGAAATGGCTGTCGCCGTATATGTGATTTTTGTACGGCTTATCGGTATCTTCCATGGCAAACCAACCTTCAAAACTCGTTCCGCCGAGAGTATCTCTCATCAATTCGGTTTCGCTTACGTTCTGACTTGCGGCAAAACTATAAACGAGGTTACTCATATCCCACGGCTCTACAACGTAGAACAATCTGTTTCCGCCCATAAAGCCCGTAAGCGCCGAGGATTTTCCTTCGGCAAAAGTCGCGTAAGCGAGTTTGAACAATTCACGGAAAGATTCGCTTGCGTTTCTTATAGCGTTACGATTCGTTTCGTCGTCGTACCAGGTGGCAAGATAAGTTTTTTCGTCGTAAAGCGACGCGCCGTTCTGAAGTATCGCGCTGAGATATACGTAGTTGGTAAAATAGTGTTCACCCGTAGCCCATGCGATGGCGGATTTGTTGTATTTGTCCTTAAAGGCTTTGCAAACCGCAAAAAGTTCTTTTCTGTTCGTGGGAAGTTGCATGTTTAACGAAGCAAGCAGTTTTTTGTTGTAGAAAACTACGAGGCTCTGGCAGTCAACGGGTACGCTGAAAGTATAATCGTCGTAACCTGCCGACATATATTTTGCAAGCCCGTCGGCGTAATCCTTCGCTTCTATTTTTATACCGCTTTTTTCCATTGCCTCGTTCAAAGGCTGGATAAGTTTGTTATCGGCAAAGTTTTTATGCGACTTCTGGTGCGACATGATAAGGTCGGGCGCGTTGCTGTTTTGCGTAATTTTGGCGGCAACGTCGCGTTCGTACTCGCCTTGCCCGGTATTCGTTACGTTTACGCGGATTTTTCCGTTGTATTCGCGGTTAAACTTTTGTACGAGCATATTAAAAGCGTCTTTATCGTCGCCCGCTACTACCGTTTCGAGTTTTACGCTCACGTTTTTGAATACGACTTTGCCGTCCGCGTCTTTTTCAAGTTCGCCTTCGGTCGTCCACCATTTGTTTTTATCGGGATTATCCGGATTTTTGGGCGAGCAGGCGCATAACGCGACAGCCGTCACGATACATAAAATAAAGCAAATTATTGTTCTGAAAACGTTTTTCTTCATCATTTAATCCTCCTTTTATTTGGATAAGCGTATGACCAAGCCGCCTTTGGCGAACAATTTGAAGGTCTTTACGTCGTTTTTGGTTATCATAACCGTTTCTTTGTTTACCTTTTTACCGGCTTCGTCCGCGTCGGTAAATATTTCAGCCTTGTAACTGCCCTCGTCGAGGAAAGAAAAGTCTATCGTTACGCTGTCCTCGAAGGACGCGTTGATTGCCCCTACAAACCAGTATTTTTCGGTTTGCACGGCGGCGCAGTAATAAAAATCGGGCTGACCGCCGAGGAACACCGTTTGTTGTCTCAAAGACGGGATAGATTTATAGAAAGAATAGATGGTCGTATCTTTATAGGTGGCGGAGTAATCGCCCATCATAGGCATACCGGATTCGAATAACACGGCAAGCGCCATCTGATGCGCCATGGTAATATTGTCGCTCAACGGTTTTGCCACGGGGGTAAAGTCGGTAGGTCCTATAACGTTACGGACGAACATTTCGTTTACCGTTACGTCTGCGGAAACACGTTTGAACTCGTTGCCGTAAACTGCTTCGCGGTTAATAACGTTGGGATACTCGCGGCGTTCTCCCGTGGGCTTGTTGGCGCCGTGGCAGTTTACAACCATTCGTAATTTAGCGGTTTCCTGATAAATACTTTCGTACCATTTTATAGTGTCGATATCTTCGCCCTGATGGGAAGGATCGGTTGCGTTCTGACCGTCGAAGAAGTCTATTTTTATACCGGCTACGCCGAGGCTTGCCCAGCGTGTAAGTTTTGCTTTCAATATTTCAACGTTTCCGTTGCCGAAGTCTGAAAGCGCGTTGCACCAGACGAGAACTTTCACGCCTTCCTTTGTTGCCTCTTTAACGAATTTTTCAAGTGTTGCGTCGGAGGTATCGCTGTTCCAGCCGCCGTCCAATAAAACGTACTTCCAGCCCATCGTTTTTGCAAGCGCAAGATATTCGCGGTGAAGCGAAAAGTCGTTTTGCGGGCGTTTGCCGTCGTAAATAAGCCAACTCCACGCGCATACGCCGGGTTCTACCCAGTCGTAAGTATAAGTTTCTTTTTCTTCCGCGGTAAGGCTTTCGTAATCGTCGGGTTTCCAGTACTCGACGTTATCGTAAACTTTTTCTACGAGTTCCGAGGTGTTTACCGTAGCCATGTCGCCGACGATGCCTACGCGCCAGGGCGAATTAAACGGATAAGATACCTTGTTATCGTCGAGTTTTATACCCGCGGGCGTGTGTACCGTCTGCAGAACGCCGGAACCGTTATCGCCGTCTTTTATCTTTAAAAACGATCCGTAAAAACCGCTTCCCACCAGGTGAGATTCCATTATAAGCGAATAATACTCGGAATCGGGAACGTTATAAAGTAACGGCATGGCTACATATTGCGCGTCGGTAAGTTCCGATACCGTACGCGCCTGATAAGAAGTTTCGTACGAGAAGCAGTTTTTACCGCCGAAATTCGTTACGTATTCCTGCGACCACATAGTTGCGTTCTGAGGAACGGCAAAGGTGGTATCTTCGCTTTTTACCGTCATAACGCCGCTTGCGCCGTCGGTTCTTCTTACGACGTATCTGAAGGCGTAACCGTCGTCGTAAACGCGCATTATAACGTCAAGATAAAACTCCCACGCTTTCAGCGTGATAGTGGTTTCGTTGGCGTCGTAAACGACTTTTTTAACCTTGCCGGAAACGTTTTCGTATTCGCCCTGTACCCTTTTCTGACTTACGTTGTCAACGATAGTCATAGACAAATCGTCTTCTTCGATATCGAAGCCCAAAGAAGATTTTCCCACTACGGTTTTGCCGTTTTTGGTTACGCCGTACGTAAGTTTTCCGTAGGCATCCATAGTAAGTTCGGCGCAAATCGTCTGATCGGGAGAAGTTACCTTCCAGTTGCCTTTATCGGCAAGGTTATCCGATTTCTTAGGTCCGTTGCAGGCAACAAGCCCTATCGCCGAAAGAATACAAAGAGCAATGCAAACAAAAATTAAAGTTAATTTTTTCATAGTATTTCTCCTCAGGAAACCATTCCCGCCACTTGCGCGTACAACTCTTTCGTTTTGCTTTCAACCATTTCGCGCGTGGCGTTATTGTCGGTTAGGAACGGAATAATGACTCCTTCCGCCGCAATTTTGTTTACTATAAGTTTGATGTTGGCGCAACCCGCCAGAGTGTAATAGTTTTCGGGTAAGCACGCGCTACGGATGATTTTTACCGTAGGGTTATTTGAATTTACGTACTCGGGATTATTGACGGCTTTTTTATGCAAAGGAACGAATCCTTTTTCGGCAAACTTATAAGCGTTTTCGGAAACGTATTTGGCAAATTCCGCCGCCGCGCAGATCTTTAAAGGATCCGCAAGCACGTTGGTTGCCTTATTGTAAAAACCGATACCCCAGGTGTGTACGGGAACGCGATTTTTTGCTTCGCCGTCAATATCGGTCATCAACCCGCTTATGGGCAAAACCCCTAATTCAGAGTTTGACGCTATCGCCGCTTCGCCGCCTGCCCACGTTTGCATGCCCATAAGAGCGTTTTGTTTGGATACGTAATCGTAGATAGCGTCGCCGTTCAAATTCATTGCGGCGCCCTTGTTTAAGCCGTTTGCGCCGAATAAATCGTAAGTCGTCGTCATTGCGGCGGTCGCGCGTTGCATAACGCCTTCCTGTAACCATTTATTAAGGTAAACGCCGTCGGCGAAGTTGTAGTAGTCCGCTCCGTTCTGAGCAAAAGCCGTAAAACTCGGCGCTTCCATGTATGACCATTGCGTCGTGGTTACTATGCTTTTAAATGAAGCGTTTGAAGCCTCTCCTTTGGCGGCTTTTTTCAAAAGAGCGCTTAATTCGGAATAATTTGAAGGTAACGGATTACTTCCGTTATATCTTGACATAAGGGTTTTATTATAGACGAAATACGGCGCGTAAGCCGCTACGGGTACCTGCAACAAAACGCCCTTGTTTTTACATTCGTTGGTAGCACCCTCGTAATAATCGTCGTTACTGACGTCTAACCCTGCAAAAGAATAAATGTCCGCTATGGGATAATAAGTAGTGTAGCAACGCATCTGTTCGGGCGTTTGCTGAATACGTAAAAATACGTCGTCCTGATTAAGTAAAGACGTGCCGGTAGAAACGACTATTTTACCTTTGTGTTCGGCGTTGAAATCATCGGCGAGTTTTTGTAAAACTTCGGAAGAGCATACGTGCTGAACGCTGTTCCAGACGTAAACGCGGGTATTTTCGTATTTTATGCTTCCGTCCGCGTTACGAGGAATATTCATGGTGTAGCTATACTTCGCGTGAAGAACCATATTTTCTTTCACGGCGGACTTTCCGAACTTGAATTCTTCGGTAAAGTCTTTATCGGCGTACCAGCCGACGAGTTCCATACCGAAGCGTTTGTGTTGCGGTTTGTATTTTTCGGCTATCATACTGCCTTTTTCGACTTCTATAACTTTATTCGTCGCGCCCGCGTAACCGAAGTCGAAGGTTACGGTCGTAACGCCGGATTTGACTTTCCATACGGCGTACAAAGACAAATCTTTATATACTTTGTCCGAAAAATCGTATTTGTTTTTGCCGGCGCTGTCGGTTGCCCAGTATTCGATACGATACCCTTCCCTCGTTGCTTTCCATTCGGGCGCGTTGGTACCCGACTGTACGGGGTAAACGCGTTTGTCGGCGCCGTCGTAATTCAGGTTATAAGTAACGTCGTAACTTTTCTTGTCGCCGCCGGTTTGTTTGTCGCACGCAGATAAAGCCAACGTACCGAAAACCATTAAAAACGCCAACGACAAAGCTAACAGTCTTGTTTTTGCTTTCATACGGTTGCTCCTTTATTTTTTATATCGTAACCGCGCAATTTTTGCGGTTTTTAAAAATTTTTTGCGAATTTATTTTTTATCGGTTATTTTAATCGTCTTTCAGATAAGGTTTTTAGCCCGAACCTTTATAAAACGACCGTTTTCAAGACTCTTTTTTCGATAACAGAGGCCTTTTTGTGATTTATAAAACGGTTTTTGGGTTTATCGTCTTAAATTTTAATGTACATAGCAAAATATATACGGCTCACGCCGCTTCCTCTGGAGAGGAAGCGACGCTTGCCGTAAAGTTCAGAATAGAAAAACTGCGATATAGAACAAAGTATAAATTAATCTACCCAGTTTCCTTGTCCGCTGTGGCTCTTCCACATAACGTTGCTGAATTCGCCGTTAACGCCGGAGGTCTTCCAGTGCAGGATAACGGCTTTATCCCATCTGATGTCTTTCGAAGCATCTACTTCTATCGTACGCGTCATCGTAACGGTAGGATCGTCAACCATCGAGATAGTCATGGTGTATTTAGAAGCCGTATCGGTAAGTTCACGGGTAATCGTGAATTTAAGCGCTTTTGTTACGTCAAAACCGTGCTGACCTTCAAACCATTTTTCCTCTTCCGGAGCGTTCGGAGTGTTGAGCAGCCATCTCGAACCGCCCGTTCCGCCGTACTGCGCGCCGAAAACCGTTCTTTCGTTATCCCATTTATAACTACGGACTTCTAAAGCCATACGAGGCCAACAATCACCCGTGTTGCCTACGCTTATATTGTCGGTCTGTTTATAAACCCAACTGAACGAGAAGTTTCCGTCGAATATCTGATAGGTGCTTATCATAGAGTCGTTAAAGCCCAAATTCTTACCGGTGCTTGTAAAGTTGATGCCCTTTTCGGTAGTGGTTTCACCGGGAGTGAAGTGGTCGTTGTTGATGTTTTGAGAGCCTTTGGCCCAGCTGTCGGGAACGTAGTTAACGATAAGTTTTGCTCCGTTGTCGGTAAGCGCGTTGTATTTTTTCGTAACGGCTTCCTGTCCGTCAAAGAAGTTAATGTTTCTTACTACGCCGATATTACCGGGGTTGCTGTTCGCGCAGACGAATAAACCGGGACGGGTGTCGCCTTCCGCGTAGAAGCGAAGGTTAACCATGTTTACGTATTGATCGTTCATGAAGAACATAAAGAAGTCGCCCATACGGAGAACTGCAAACTTCTGAACGGACTTATCCGCAGAAGGCGTAAGGTTACGATATTCGTTCAATCTATAATGATGGAACAAATAGTTCGCGCCGTAATCAATATCTTCCCATTCGCTGCCGAGCATCTGCCAACCGCTCTTGTCGCCGTTTTTAAGAAGAGTGTTGTAATCGATACTCTGATAGTCGTAAGACCAGGTGTTTACCGCGTGGATAAGAACGCGTTTGTGATTTTCTTTAAGATAATCTTCGCCTGCTTCGTTCTGAAGGGTTTCGGTTTTGAAGTGTGCCATACCGAGCCATGCGCCGCCGACGCCGGTATAAGTTGCTTCCGCGTAATAATACTTGCTCGGGTTAAGGTTGAACGAAAGCATCTGATAGCCGTCGCCCGTGGTAACTATTGATTGTTCTTCGTCGGCTTTAAGTTCGTCGGCGGTCCATCTCGTGTCCGTCCAGAAAGTAAGTTTTCTGCAGAAGTCGAAGGTTATTACCTTTTCTGCTTTTAAGTTTTCGTCAATTTTGTCGGTAGCTCTTAACGTAACGGTATAGGTGCCTTTGTTTTGCGTGGTTACGGTGTTCTCTTCGGAGTTATAGGTAAGACCATCGCTTGCCTCGACGTCAACGGTTATTTGATCATCGCTTCCCTTTATGCTGTATAAATCGGAAAGTTTAACGGTAGCGCCTTCGAGAGCAAGATATTTTGCGCCTTCCTCGGTTACTTCGAAATCGGGTAATTCTTCAAACGTAATCGCAGGTTCTTGGCGTTTGATTTCAACCGTGAAGGTGTCCTTGATTTCCCCTACCGCAACGGTAACGGTGGCAGTGCCTACGCCCATAGCGGTCAGTTTATAGCCTTCAGCCTTTATAAGACCTTCGGGACTGCACGTTACGGTAGCGGTCGTGTTTGCCGCCGTATAATGTTCGGCGGGCGCGAAAGCCACTTCAACCGTACGAACCATTGTCCAATCCGTCCAGACCTCAGACATTGCCGCTTTGTTGGTAACGGTTACGCCCGAAAGACGCGGCGTAACGGTAATTTCCACTGTGTCGGTAGCGTCATCTGCGGCAAGCGTGATAACCGCTTTGCCTGCTCCTTTCGCCGTAAGAGTAACGTTGTCCGAGCCGACTTCTACTACGTTCGGCGCGGAGGAAGTTACGGTGTAAGCCTTGTCGGAGACTTTTCCGTCGACGGTTACTTCGGGTTGAAGTTGACGCGCAGCGTCACCCTCCGTCCATTTTGCCGTCAGTTGCTCTTTGTTCATAATAGAAACTTTTACTTCGGCGTTTGACGGTTCGCATGCGATAACCGTAAATATCGAAGCCAAAAGTACCATTACTAACAAAACGAGAGTAATTTGCTTGTTCTTCATCTTGACCCTCCTGATCTTTTTCTGTATTTTTTATCCCCTGAGAAATTTATTGTCGGGGAACAGATCCGAATTTAACCGGGTTTTTATCCCGGAAAAGTTTTTTCGCCGTCGTTTCTATTCCGGCAAAGTTTTTGTTCGGGCTGTATTAAGCCGCAGGACGGATTTTATTCAGCCTTCGTTTAGCGAACGCGGTATTTAACGTAAAGTAATAAAATTACCGTTGCCGATACCGAAATAGCGCCGTCGGACGCGCCGATAAAGGTAATAGAGCCGATAAAAGTAATCGAGCCGATAAAAGTAATCGAGCCGCCTGATCAGAGTCTTTCGACTTTAATTTTATAAGCCTCGTTTTTTAAAACCGTTTTTCGTTCTACGCGCGCTCTTTTAAGTCGATAATGATATTTGCGTTTGAGAATCAAACGCAAAAGGGATATCCCTTTTGCAACAATTTTTTTGTCGTGTCTTTCGCTCGCGGATTTTCGCGGCGTTTATTTTTCTGCGTTTCCGCTTTTTATACCCTGTTCCGCTTTCGTAGTTATTTTACGAAAAATTTCTTGTGCGTTTTAAACTTTTTTGCGGTTATTTCTTGAATTACAACCTCTGACCGCTTTCTTTTTGTTACGGCTTTTTTAGCAATTTTTTTTAAACGCAAAACCGCTTTCGATTTTTTTAAGCGACGGCTTTAAACTCAAAAACTGCCCGTCAATATCAGTGTAACACGCTTTTTTTAGGATTTCAATCATTAAGTTTAATGTAACCCGCCCCCAAAACGGAAAACTTGCGCTTTTTCGCCCTTTTAAGAAGTCTTTCCGCGCTCGGGGCATATTAAGTATCGCGCGTACGCCCCGCGTAACGTTTATATTATATAATTATTTTAGTTCTCATAAGGGATTTTTATGTCAAAATTCACCTTCGATTACATTGTAACACGCTTTTTTTTCAATTTCAAGCATTAAGTTTAATGCAACTTTTTCTCGTAAAAAATTTAATTTTCGAATATCCAAAGTAAAACTATTGTAGCGGTATTTAAAAAAGCAACAAGACGTTTTCGCTTAAAATAGTCAGTGATAACGAATGAAATCTTTAAATCGAAAATTTTTAATAATTTTTATTTTTCGATAAAAAATCCGTTAACTTTCGTTGTCTTGTGTGGCACCATTTGAATATGAGAATATCATATAATGAGAGATTTCTGTTTTTATGGTTTGTTTTTCTTGTTTGCCGATTTACCCCGACAAATTGACTTCATGGTCATCGCTTAAAATAAGCGACGGCGCATGGAAACAATTCCAACGCATAAAAAATCCCTCCTTCCAAAAACTCGGAAAGAGGGAGCAATGCTTTTTGCAAGCCAAGACAGCCCCG
>CAKQXZ010000031.1 GCA_934292955.1 uncultured Clostridia bacterium | reverse complement strand
TCCCCTATTTATAATTAAATAGATTATTGATTACAAATCAATTTTGCTCCTTTTGTAAGCGCGATTAAACGATCGGTTCGAAAGATACAATTATAACTGCGGTGTAGTGCTCTTCATACGATACGGTAGCAGAATAGATATTTGCTTTGTTGTCTTTGACGACTTCGCCGTTATAAGTCCACTCTTTTACACGATAGCCGTCATCGGGAACGGCTATAAAATTGAGAGTCCGACTGCCGTTTTTTCCACCCCTTAAATCAACGATAAAAGAATTATCGGGGCAATCTAATATGCATGCAAACTCGGCGCATTTGTAAGTTCGCGGAGTGTAACCGTTCGGTAATTCGATTTGTATACTTCCGTTTCCGCCGTCGACTCTGTAATGGAAACTGTAACCGTAATCTCTGCAGCCGACAAGAGAAAAGGTAGCGCAGACGATGACGAATACGATTATGAAAATTTTTGCCTGAATTTTAATGCGCATAATGCCCCATCGATTTTTTAAGATATGAAAGTAGAGTTCTGCTACTTCAATACCATATTAACAGATTGCAAAGAAAAAAACAAGTGGTTTTTGAAAAATTTTAATAGCGTAAACCGCTTTGTGAGAATTTGTGTTGATTATCAGAATATGCGGCACTTCGTGCCTGGATCCTTCGTAGTTTGGGCAAGGAAGCGTGTCTCAGGATGACGAGAGATGTTGTTTTTACCGTAAAATTTTACCGAGCGGAAGGATTGGCGTTTTTGTCCTCATCCACCGCAAACGGTCCCCCGCGCCTACGCAGCGGCCGCGCCCCTTTTGTCGCTAAAGCGACATTTTCCCCGTCTCGTCGGGGGAATCTACTTCAAAAGGCGAAGGCAAGATTTGATTGCGGAATGAATAATAATAAAACCCGACTATGTGCCGATAAACGACCTATAGACGGGTTTTTTATGTTGTTTTTGTAAAGCAAGCTGTAAGTCGTGCGGTAACGAATTATCAGAATGTGCGGCACTTCGTGCCTGGATCCTTCGGGTGCCGAACAAGCAAGCGCGTCTCAGGATGACGGGGTGATTGGCTGCAGTGATAAGAATTTGCCGAGCGGAAGGATTGGCGTTTAAGTCCGCTCTCGTCTTTTACTCGCAGGCTCGTAAAATCCACTCTCCCCAAAAGGGGAAAGCGAAGTTTGATTATGGAACAATAATAAAACCCGACTATGTGCCGATAAACGACCTATAGACGGGTTTTTTATGTTGTTTTTGTATAGGTGCGGCGCAGTAATTATGCGGTACCGAATTATCAGAATGTGCGGCACTTCGTGCCCGGATCCTTCGGGAGCCGAACAAGCAAGCGCGTCTCAGGATGACGGAAGATATTGCTTTTACTTAGAATAATTGGGGGCTTCCTTGGTGATTTCTACGTCGTGTGGGTGGCTTTCTTTTAAGCCCGCGTTTGTTATGCGGACAAATCTGCCCTTTTCGCGCAGTTCTTCGAAATTACGGCAACCGCAATAGCCCATGCCCGAACGGATGCCGCCGCAAAGTTGATATACCGTGTCGGACAACTCGCCCTTGTATGCGATTCTGCCTTCGATACCTTCGGGAACGAGTTTTTTGGCTTGCTTTACGCCCGACTGGAAATATCTGTCAGACGAGCCGCGCGACATTGCCGCAAGCGAACCCATACCGACGTATACTTTGAAACGTCTGCCCTGATAGATGACTTCTTCGCCGGGGGCTTCTTTACAGCCCGCAAGCAAGGAGCCGAGCATTACACAGTCCGCGCCCGCGGCGATTGCCTTTACTATATCTCCGCTGAACTTAATGCCGCCGTCGGCTATAACGCATGCGCCAAGTTCGTGAGCACGCGCCGCTACGTCCATAATGGCGGTGATTTGCGGAACACCTACGCCCGCAACAATTCTCGTGGTGCAGATACTACCCGGTCCGATACCCACTTTTACGGCGTTTGCGCCCGCTTTTATAAGGCTTTCGGCGCCTTCTTTGGTTACGATATTACCCGCGACGATCTGCAGATCCGGGAATTTATGACGAATGGATTTGACCGTTTCTATTATTCCCCTGCTGTGACCGTGAGCGGAATCGACGACGATTACGTCGGCTTTTGCATTTACAAGCGCGAAAACGCGGTCTAAAGTATCGGGCGAAACGCCGACTGCCGCGCCTACGCGAAGTCTGCCGAGAGCGTCTTTGCAGGCGTTGGGATAATGAACGACGTTATCTATATCTTTACTGGTGATAAGACCTTTGAGTTTGTAATCGTTATCGACGATAAGCAGTTTTTCAATTCTGTTCTGCCACAAAATCTTTTTGGCTTCTTCGAGCGAAGTGCCTACACCCGAAGTAACCAGCCTGTCTTTGGTCATGACCTTGCATACGGGCGTATCGTCGACGGGAAGATATTTAAGGTCGCGATTGGTGATTATACCCTTTAACACTCCCTTTTCGTCGACAACGGGAAGACCGCTGATTTTGTATCTGGAAAGCAGGGCTTCGGCGTCTTTAATGGTCGCGTCGGGACGCAAAGTTATAGGATCGCTTATCATTCCGCTTTCGTTACGCTTGACTTTATCGACCTGAGCAACCTGATCTTCGATGCTCATGTTTTTATGAATAAACCCGAGCCCGCCTTCACGCGCGACGGCGATAGCCATTTCGGCTTCGGTTACGGTGTCCATAGCGGCGGAAAGTATAGGAACGTTGAGTTCGATTTCTTTGGTCAGACTGCACTTTAACGCGACTTCCGACGGGAGAACGTCGGATTCCATAGGTACAAGCAAAACATCGTCAAATGTAAGCCCTTCGCATACAATTTTTTTTGAATAGTCCATCGTAAACCGTCCTTTTTTCAGCCGCATAACAAGGTTAAAACGCCCGTAGTTGCGACCGTATATTAAAATTTTTGAAATTATATCAAATGGCGGACGGTGTTGTCAACGAACGTAAGCCTGTTTTTACGATTATCACATCATTTTGTTCATTTCTTTTCTTAACTTCGCCACGATTTTCTTTTCTAAGCGCGATATGTAAGACTGGGATATGCCGAGCATGTCGGCGACTTCTTTCTGCGTTTTTTCCTGACACCCGCCTAACCCGAAACGAAGAGCCATAATCTCTTTTTCTCTCGGCGGCAGAGTGGCGAGCGCTTTTGCAAGCAATTCTTCGTCGACGGAACTTTCGATCGACGTGAAAACGCAGTCGCCGTCGGTACCGAGTACGTCGGAAAGCAACAGTTCGTTGCCTTCGAAATCGACGTTGAGCGGCTCGTCAAGACTGACTTCGCTTTTCTTTCGGACTACCTTGCGAAGGTGCATAAGTATCTCGTTTTCTATACACCTTGACGCGTAAGTCGCAAGTTTAATGTTTTTTTCGGCGTTAAAAGTGTTTATCGCTTTGATAAGTCCGATAGTGCCGACCGACACGAGATCGTCAAGGTCTACGCCGGTGTTATCGAACTTGCGGGCTATGTAGACGACAAGCCGCAGATTATGCTCGATAAGCTGGTCGCGCACGCTCCTTTCGCCGCCGAGAAGAAGTTCGATTTTCTGCTCTTCTTCCTCCTTGGTGTATGGCTTGGGCAAGGCTTCGCCATTAGCCATGTAATGCAGCGCGTTTTTGTGAAAAGTCTTTTTACCGAAAATGCGTTTGAAAAAGTTGCCGATCTTTACAAAAAATGCCTTAATTCCGTTTACCATATCGTTCCACGCCTGCGAGTTTTTTTCTTCTTTGGTATTTTCTCGCCATTGTTCGGCTCGTTTTCGTCATCGGTTTCGTCGTCCGTAAAGGCGTACACAGACGGCAGAATAAGCGAGTAATCGTCGCCAAACTCCGTGAGATTTTCGGGTATGCCTATCTTTACTTTATATATTATATTTTGCTTTTTGCCGTTTATTACACAAATTTTATCGAATGTGTAAACGCGCATAAACGAGTCTCCGACGGCGGTTGAAAACACGACTTTTTTATACTTTTCGGGAAGACCGCACACGCATAATTTTCTTGCAAGACTCTTGCTTGCAACGCAGACGTAATCTTCGCCGCAGAGAACGGAATTGCCGCTGTCGATAAGCCCGTAAGCCTGTATTTTCTGCCCGTCTGAAAATATGTAGCAATTTCTTAAAAACGGCACAACCGCCTTACGACCGAATATCGCCATAAGTATTTTGTAGGTTACAAAAAACACGAGCGCGCCCGCAATGAGCATTGCAAAAAGCGGATATTTGCCGCCGTAGGCGTTCGTTAACGGGTCGAACCGCACACCGACAAGCCCGGAAAAGGCATACACCGCTCCGCCGAAAACGACCGTGTAAATTAAAAACAATACAAGTCGTTTGACGTATGCCTTTACGCTTTTGTACTCGGCGACGAAAAAGACCATTAACAAGGCGGTAAGAATTTTAAGAAATATTTCCGCCGCAACCGACAGCGACAACAGCGGCAGATAAACTGCGAAAACCGTGCCGATAAGCGAAGACAGCACCCGCTTTTTTATACTGCTTTTATCAGATACGCCGACTACCGTAAGCCGTAAAATGAGATAGTCCATGACGAAGTTGTCGATGACGGCGTATTCCACATACAAGTTCATAGCGACATTATATACCGTTTCGGGTAGGAATTTATTCGGATTTTTTGACGAAAAAAAGAACGTTTCGTCGATTTTATAAACCGATAAAACGTTCGATAACGGACTTATAGCCCTATATTTTTAATTTTCGCCCTGAATCAAAATTCTAAAAGGGGCAGATATTTGGACTTATCTACCGCGGACAGGAACAGATAAAGGCGCGGACCGTTGTCCTGACCGAAAAGCACGTTGTAAAGCACTTTGAAGGCTTTCATCTGACGAGCCATGTTTTCTTTCTTGGTGCAATTCGGGTCGTTTATGATTTCGTAAAGATAGGACTGAACGCCCTTTTCGTCCACTTCGTTTTCGCTTACATAGTCGTGAAGTTTTTTGATAAGCGACTTATCTTCGTCGTCTAACGTTTCATAATAAGCGACGTTCTTTTCGCCAAGCAGTCTGAAAAGTTTGCTCGGCTGATGGCAAGTAATCCAGTTTTTAACGCGGAGAAGTCTTTCTTCGTCCTGCTTTCCGAACGGTATGCCGATTTTTGCGAGCATTTCGCCGACAGCCTGCGGGTTAAAGTCTACTATAGTAGCAACCGACGCAAGTACGCCGAACGGCACTTTTGAATAGGATTCTTTGCCGCTTAACATACAATAATCGTAAACGGCGGTATTGTATTCGTCGGTTTCGCCCTTTTTATAAGCTTCGAGCCCTTTGTCGAACTCGCTGTAATGACGAATGATAGTATCGTCGAAGTTGAAAGCAAAACCCGCTTCGGGAGCGTATTTTGCAAACAGCCATCTTATCATATCGGGTTCGTAAACCTTAAGCACTTCGGCGGGTGTGATGTTGTTGCCCGTGGACGAGTGCATGTCGCCGAGCCCTGCGATGGACAACCAGCCGTACCCCTGAAACAGCGGCGGCTCTATACCGAAAATGTTTTTAGCGACGTCGGACGCGACGACGTAACTTCCGCTTGCGGCGGCGTGGTCTATTCCGCCCGGTTCGAAGTCTACCCCTTCTACCCCCCAGCGCATAGGCCAGTCAACTTTCCACACGAGTTTTACATGACCGTATTCGCGGATGTTGACAGTTTCTTCCTTGCCGCAGATTTTGCAGCGATAGGTAAGCGTTTCGCCGTCGTCGGAAACGGAAACGACTTCGGTTGCGTCTTTACGGCAAGCCGAACAGTAAACGTTTACGGGCGCGTATTTTTCGCGATCTTCGTCGTTTTCTTCCTGCGTTTTGTATTTTAACAGAATGTCGTAAATGCGCTTTCTGTTTTTGAGCGCGAACACGATTCCGTCGGCATAACGGTTGGACGTATATTCTTTTGCCTGATAACGATAATCGGGATGAATATCCATTTCTTCGAGAGATTTTTCGAATTCCTTTTCGTTATACTCTGCATAAGAAGCGCATTCGCCGTGCGGATCGGGTATTTCGGCATAAGGCATGCCTAAGTATTTATCGAAACCGTCGGAAATTCCGGCAATGTTGGACGGAACTTTTCTTAATCTGTCAAATTCGTCCCACGAGAATAACAGTCTGGCTTTTTTGCCCATTTTCTGCAACGCGCGCACAACGTAATAACTGGTTGCGATATCGCGGAAGTTACCGATATGAACCGACCCTGACGGACTTATACCCGCGGCGCATACATATTCTTCTTTATCGGGTTTTCTTTCGATAATTTCTCTTGCAAGTTTTTCTGCCCAATGCATAAAGTTTGTTCCTCCGAAGCGTAAAACGCTTATTGTTTTTTTATTTGTTTTGTACGTCGTTTTATTACTTTGCGGCGTTTTCGAAAGCTTCGACCATTTTTTCGGCGACTTCGTCGACGGTAAGGTTCGTAGTATCGATAACGCAGTCGTAGTTGGACATATCCAGAATATCTACGCCGTAGAAATCTTTGAAACGCAGCCGTTCGCTCGTTCTGCGTTCGTTTATGCGGCGGATTGCGTCTTCAACGTCTTTATACCGTTCGTTGGAGCGTTGCGCCGCGACTATGCGTTCAGCCGCCACCCGAGGATCCGCCGAAAGATAGAAACTGAAAGTGGACGGAACAAAAAAGAAACCTAAACGCGAGTCCATAATAAAACCGCCTTCCTTGTTCTCGTACGCACTCTGATAATCGTCAAAGACCTTGTCGAATTCGGGCTTGCCTTCGATAAACTTGTTGAACTGGCAGGTATCCATTCCGAACTCGGCGGCTTTCGCCCGCTGAATGGTTCCGAGCGTTATGTGTTCTACGCCGAAACGCTCGGCAAGTTTGTCTGCAACGGTGGATTTACCGCTGCCCAGATCTCCCGTTATAGAAATTCTGAATGCTTTTTTCATTTTATATTTATTCCCTGACCGGCGGCAAAGGCTGTCAGCCCGTCGATCAACTCCTTCGCTTGTATCGGGGTGACGCCCGTAATCGCTTCGGACTCTTCGAAAATCCGCGTCATTTTTTCGCATAGCGTGTGGCTGTATATACTGCCCGAATGAATGTCGAGCGCGACGGTGATTTTTAACGCCAAAGGAACGATTTTGCTCTTTTTGGCGGCTTCCGTTTCGCTCATTTTCGTTTTCAGACAATCTTCGCAAAGTTTTATCGTTTCGGCGCGGTTTTCCGACTTGCCGTGTACAATAAGATTTGCGACGATATAATCGGTAAGATTCTGCAGAACGGAGTCTATTCCGCCGCCGAATCCGCTACCTTCGAACTTTGATAAATACAGTTCGCCCACAAACGACAATACGTCGGTATACGCGCTTTCGACCTTGCTTGCCGCACGTTCTTTTTTGTTGCCTTTTGTTGCGATAATCGGCTTATGCGCCGACTTTTCGGCTTCTTCGGCAAGCATTTCGAGCGGAGTTTTGCTGCTTTCGGTCGTTGCGTTTTTCGACGTGATGTTTTCTACGAGCTGAACGGCGACGTCCATAGGAATTTCTTCCTTTTTCTGTTTTATCGCCGATTTTTTAACCGAAATTCTGTAGTCAGCGTTGCCTGGCAACGGGAAACAATTTCTCCGGCAGGCAATCCCCTGCTCCGGATAACTGTTTCCCTTTGGTTGTTCTGTTTTCGACAGCCGCTTTCGCGCTGTTGGAATAGTGTAATTGACCTGCTTTGTCGAGTATGGCGAAGTCGAAACAATCGCCGCCCGCAAGCCATTTGACAAATACCACGCTTTCACCCGCGGCGGGGTCGCCGAGTTCGACGAGTTTAACCCCTTTCCTTGCGCGGGAAAGTTTGTTGATAGTACCTAAAATTACCCGTTTATATGTCCCGAAAGACGTTGCGACGAAAATTTCGCCGTTGAAGTCGTCGTCGACAAGCGTGCCGCAGATAACTTCGTCTCCGTCGGAAAGTTCGATACCCTTTACGCCGACCGCAACGCGACCCTGTTCGGGAACAACGCCGTCTGCATACAGGCAGATACCTTTTTTGGTTGCAAAGAAGAGTTGAGCCTTATCTCTCCACAGTTCGGCGGAAATAAGCTCGTCGCCATCCTTGAGTTTAAGCGCGGCGAACGGGCTCTTAGGCGCGAAATATTCGTTCCATGACGAAAGTTTGACCATACCGCCCTTGGTGAAGAATATAATCTTGCCGTCGGTTTCGTCGTCGACGGCAAAGAGCGCGATCGGTTTTTCGCCGCCTGCTTTTTTGTATATCTGATCGAAACGAACGCCGTCGAGCTGTTTGCCCTTGGAATCGGAAATAAGTTCGATATCGACCTTGAAACAGTTGCCGAAGTTGGTGAACGCAAACACCGTCTGGCGGCTGTTGACTTTGCATGACGAAAGGAACAAGTCGCGACGTTCGGGTTTCTTTTCGGCAAGAATTTTTTTGTAATCGTCGTACTTAAGTTTTCTGATAAGGCCTTCGGATGAAACGCCGACCACAAAGGTTTCGAGCGGCTTTTCTTCTTCACCGGCTTTATCGATAACGATATCGTCTTCGGAACCGAAAATTTCGGTGCGGCGCGGATTGCCGTATTTCTTTTTGATTTCGGTCATTTCGCGCTTGACGATGGTAAACTGCATTCTCTTGCTGTCTACAACTCTTTGCAGATAGATTATGCGTTCTTTAAGTTCGGCAAGTTCGTTCTGCAGACTTACGACTTCGAGTTTGGTAAGTCTTGCGAGCCTTAAATCGAGAATTGCCTGCGCCTGCTTTTCGGTAAGCGCGAACGCTTCGCAAAGGTTTGCCCTTGCAGTAGGCGTATCCGCCGAGTTTTTGATTATTCTGATAACTTCGTCGATATTGGTTACGGCGATAATCAGACCTTCTAATATGTGCGCGCGTTCTTTGGCGCGTTCGAGTTCGAAATTGGTGCGGCGAAGAACTATGTTGCGCTGATATTCGACATAATACGACAAAACCTGCTTTAAGCCCATTTGCTGCGGTTTGCCGTCGGCAATCGCGACGATGTTTATACCGAAAGTCGCCATAAGTCCGCTGTTTCTGTTGAGCGAAGCGATGATTTTATCGGCGTCGGCGCCCTTACGGATTTTAATGACGGCGCGCATACCTTTTCTGTCCGATTCGTCGCAGACTTCGGTTATGCCGCCTAAGCCGTCTTTATTGCTCTCTGCCATCTCGAAAATCTTTTTGAGAAGAGCCGCTTTGTTTGTCTGATAAGGAAGTTCGGTGATTACGATTGCGCGATCGGCTTCGGAACCGCGTTTTTCATGATCCAGACGTTCGACGGAAAGTTTTGAGTAAATTTTTATTTTGCCCTTGCCTGTTTCGTAAGCCTTTTTAAGTTCGGAACCGGCAACGACAGTGCCGCCCGTCGGGAAATCAGGTCCTTTAATGATCTGCATGAGTTCGTCGACGGTGATTTTGGGATTATCTATAACCGCGCACGCCCCGTCGATTACTTCGGACAGGTTATGCGGCGGAATGTTGGTGGCAAGACCTACCGCTATGCCCGACGCGCCGTTTACGAGCAGGTTGGGGAAACGCCCCGGAAGAGTTGCCGGTTCTTTGAGCGAATCGTCGAAGTTAAGATCCCAGTTGACCGTATCTTTATCGATATCGCGCAAAAGCTCGAGCGCAAGCGGCTGAAGTTTGACTTCGGTATAACGCATTGCGGCAGCACTGTCGCCGTCGACCGAACCGAAGTTGCCGTGACCCGAAACAAGCGTTTCGCGCATGTTGAAAGGCTGTGCAAGCCTGACCATAGCGTCGTATACAGACGTATCGCCGTGCGGGTGATATTTTGCAAGGCAGTCGCCGACTACTCTCGCACTCTTTTTATAATCTTTGTCGGGAAGCATGCCCTGATCGTACATCGAATAAAGAATACGACGCTGTACCGGCTTAAGACCGTCTTCGACGCGCGGCAACGCTCTGTCGAGTATGACGTACTCGGCATACGGCATCATGCAATTATGCAATACCGCTTCGAGCGAGTCGGTTATTATCCCCATTTTGTTTTCGTTCTTTTCCATTCGCTATTCCCCAAAACGCAGCCCTACTGTCCGGCTACGTATCTGTCGTTTGTTTTTTTAACGTTTACTTTTTATTTGTGATTTCGCTTATGTTACGATTATGATTTACAAGCCGATTTTTTCTTTGAACGAGTCTACCTTATTAAAGTCGGCATATTCGGATATGTACTTTTTGCGGCTTTCGATCGCGTCGCCCATTAAAGTGGTGATCATTCTGTCGGCTTCGGCGGCGTCTTCGAGCGTTACCTGCAATAATACGCGGCTTTCGGGATTCAAGGTCGTTTCCCAAAGTTGTTCGGGGTTCATTTCGCCGAGACCTTTGTAACGCTGCAGCGAATAGCCCCTGCCGACCTTTTCTATTTTAGCCTGTAACTCGTTATCGTCGTAGGCGTACTCTATAATTTCCTTTTTAGCGTCCTTTTTATAAACCTTGTAAAGGGGGGGCTGACCGATATACACATGACCTTCGAGCAGCAGCGGCTTCATATATCTGAAGAAGAAGGTTAAAAGGATCGCCCTGATGTGCGCGCCGTCCTGATCGGCATCGGACAAGATTATTACTTTGTGATAATTGAGTTTTTTGATATCGAACTCGCTGCCGATGTTGGTGCCGAGCGCGCTGATAAGCGAAAGCATTTCTTCGTTTTCAAGCACTTCTTTGACGTTTTTCTTTTCGACGTTCAAAGGCTTTCCGCGAAGGGGAAGAATTGCCTGATGCTGACGGTCTCTGCCCTGCTTTGCGCTGCCGCCTGCCGAATCGCCTTCGACTATAAACAGTTCGTTGAGTTCTGCCGTTCTTGACGAGCATGACGAAAGTTTGCCGATAAGTTTTTTAACGTCGAGTTTATTCTGTTTTCTTATAAGGTCGCCCGCGTCCGCTCTTGCGCGCCTTACTTTTGCCGCACCAACCGCTTTATCTACGATAAGCGAAAAAATACGCTCGGTTTTGCGCTCTTCCAGAAGTTTGGTAAGACCTTCGACGGTCGCTTTACGGACTGCCGCGTTTGCTTTTGAGTTGCCGAGTTTGGTTTTGGTCTGCCCTTCGAACTGCGCATCTTTCATTTTGACGGACAGAATGACGGTTAAACCTTCGCGGAAATCGTCGCCGACGAGTTTTTCTTTTACTTTCTTTACGTTCTGCGCATAAGTGTTAAGGACTGTGGTAAAGCCCGTTTTGAAACCCGTTTCGTGTTCGCCGCCTTCGCCTGTCGGAATGTTGTTTACGAACGAGCAGAGATTTTCGGTGTATTCGTCGTTGTGCTGAATGGCGACCTGAATTTTGATGTCGTCCTTTTCGGCGGCGATATAAAGCGGTTCGGGATAAAGCGTGCGCTTGCCTTCGTTAAGATACTTGACGAAATCTTTGATGCCGCCTTTGTAGAAAAAGTGCTTTTCGTTGACCGCGTCGGGAATACGCTCGTCCACAAAATCGATAGTTAAGCCTTCGTTAAGGAATGCGAGTTCTCTTAAGCGCTTGATAATCATATCGTCGTTGAACTCGACCGTTTCGAATACCCTTGCGTCGGGTTTGAAACGAACGAAAGTTCCGCGTTTTTTGGTCTTTATTTTAAGATCGGCAAGATGACCTTTGGGGATACCCGACATGATTTTGCCGCGTTTGTTGGCGTAACTGGAAAATTCCATGCCGTAGGTCGTTTTGCCGTTGTAAACTTCGACTTTGAGCCATTCTGAAAGCGCGTTTGTGACCGACGCGCCGACGCCGTGCAGGCCGCCCGAATAATTGTAATTTTCGTGGTCAAACTTACCGCCCGCGTGCAACTGCGTGAAGACGACTTCTACGCCCGAAACCTTTGCCGTCGGGTGTTCGTCGATAGGAATACCGCGCCCGTTGTCTTCGACCGAAGCAGAGCCGTCGGCGTAAAGAATTACCTTGATTTTGTCGGCAAAACCGTTTGCCGCTTCGTCGATTGCGTTATCTACTATTTCCCAAAGTATATGATGAAGCCCCTTAATTCCCGTGGTTCCGATATACATACCGGGGCGCATTCTGACTGCGTCCAGACCTTCAAGTATTTTGATGTCAGAGGACTTGTATTGACTTGCCATAAAAAGTCTCCGCATAATATTTTTTGCCATTATACCATAAAATCATTTATTTTTCAACATAATAAAAAGCGGTATCGCAAAATTTTTACAAGAAAAAAGCCATTTCGTTTTTTGAAAAGGCTTTATATATAATATGGGCTGAAATCTGATAAAATGTAACACGGAAAACACAGACTTTTTGACGGAAAACGCGGGCGTTTTTGTAACAGCCGAGCGTGGGAAAAACGCGCAAACGCAGACTAACCGTAAGCAAGGAAAAGGTGTAACGCAAAACTGCCGAAAGCAAGGCGTAATACGCAAACACAACACCGCCTGAAACAAATAAAAACAGGCGATAAAACAGCAAAAAACGGGGCTATAAGGCGATTATCGGCACTTTCGGCTACGGAAACGGGCGCGGCGGTTTAAGGAATTTCTATTATAGAATACGGAAAAAACGAATCGGCTCCGTTAAGGCGGAGCAACTCTTCGGAAGATACGCCCGTTTTTAACGCGATCTTTTCTATACTGTCGGACGGGCGGACGAGATAAAGACGGTTACTCCCCCGCTCGATATATAAAAGGGCGTTTTTTTCGGGCGGTTCGGTAAGGTTATTTAGCGATATGATTTTTTTAGGGGTCGTGCCGTACATAATCGCTATGCTCGTTACCGTCTGATTTTCGCATACTCTGTGAACGATTTTTCTTTCTTTTGCAAAGGGTGATAATAACTTACTCATATTCCGAATATATTATAGCGTCGCGCAAAATATACTAATAGGGATTCAAAAAATCGTTACGGCACAACCGATAGTTACGTTGCCGTTAAAAATCGCAGCGCGCATGTTAATCACGCATTAACCGTTGCGGCGTATCGGGGAATATTGCGCATTGAAAAACAACCGCGGAGAGTGATATTATAAAGAAACTTGCTAAAACCATGACAATAGTGACCGTTCTTTCGTGCTTAGAGCGCGGGCTCGGGTTTTTATACAGAATTTTTCTTTCGAGAAACATAGGTTCCGAAGGACTGGGGCTTTATCAGATCGCGCTTTCGGTGGTCGGAGTGATGATGACCGTTTCGGCTTCGGGAATACCGATAACCGTTTCGCGCATGATGATTAAAGACCGAGCTGCAAAACGGGACGATATGGTCAACTCCACCGTTACGGCGGGGATTGTCTGCGCGCTGGGAATTTGCCTGCCGATATGCATTTTTTGTTTCATTTTCAAAGACGTTTTAACTTTGATTTTTCCCGACGAAAGATGCAGACTGCTCTTTCTGATAATAATGCCGGGGGTGGTCTTAACGTCGGTTTACGCGGTTATACGCGGGTTTTTCTGGGGAACGAAGAGTTTTTCGGCGTACTCTGTAATAGAACTTTCGGAAGAGTTCGTTATGGTTGCCGTGGGTATGTTTTTCGTTTCGCGCGCGCGGTCGGTAACAGAAAAAACCGTTTGGGCGAGCATTGCCGTACTTGTTTCGTACATATTTTCGTTTACCCTGTCGTCGATCGTTTTTGCCGTTAAAGGCGGCAGATTGAAAAATCCGTCGGCAAGACTGAAACCGCTTATCGCTTCGGGCGCGCCCATAACTTTTATGCGCGGCGCGACTTCGCTTACTTCTTCGCTTATAGCGGTAATACTGCCGTCTGCGCTTATCGCAAGCGGGCTAAGTCGACAGCAAGCCGTTTCGAGCTTCGGGATAATAAGCGGAATGACGTTGCCGCTGCTGTTTATTCCGTCGACCATAATCGGCTCGGTATCTTTGGTACTTGTACCCGAACTTTCAAACGACTTTTACAGAAAAAACGACGCGGGGCTGCGAGCCAACGTGGAAAAAGCTCTTATGATATGTGCGACCGTCGCCATGCTGATTATACCCGTGTTTATAGGCGCGGGACCATATATAGGCGAACTTGTTTACAACAACCGGACGGCGGGTGTTTATCTGCGGGCGGCGGCGATTGCGATGCTGCCGATGTCGCTTGCGATGATTTCGACAAGCCTGTTAAACTCTATGGGTATGGAAAAAAAGACACTGCTCTACTACCTTATCGGCGCGGGATTGCTGCTTGTCTGCGTTGCCGTTCTGCCGCGGTTTATAGGCAATTACGGACTTATAGCGGGATATTTGCTCAATTTTACCGTGAACGGAATATTCAACGTGCGGCTGCTTAAAAAGATTTGTTGCGATAAACTTTCTTATATAAAAAAGCAACTTATCGCTCTGCCGATTGTGGGGTTTTGCTCGCTTTTGTGCTATTTTCTGTTTGAAATAATCGCAAAGACTATTTCTCCATTTTTCGCGCTGTTAATATGCGTGATTTTGATACCCGTGTGCCTTTTAACGCTGTTTGAAATTTTCAACATAATACGTGTTAAAGAACTTATAGGGGCATTTTTGCCGCAAAGCAAAATAGAAACGCGCCTTAAAAAAGCAAAGCGCGTTAAAAGATTTAAGGATAAAAAAATTAGGGATTCCGTCCGCGGAAATAATAGCCGCAGCCGCGGAATTATTCGCAATAAATCTGCCGTTCGAGATACTTGATTTTTCTGAGCGGCAAGTATAGCAATATTACCATAACAAAGTTTACAAGGTTGTTAGGGCCTTGCACGGTCGCTCTGTAAATAAACCATGCGATAAGCGTTTCGTATTTACCGCGGATAAAAGCGGTCATTATCCATATTCCCGACGACGTTATAAAGACGGTACATAAGAGATAACAGACGACAAAAGCGATAAACGACTTTAAGACGAATATACCGTATTTTGTCGGTTTCGCACACGGACGTTTAAGTCCGAACATAAGCCCAGGTATTGCACAACACAGCCCGTTGGATAAACCGATAAACGGGTTGTAGGCTCCGTCGGTAAAGATAAGCCAGCCGAAAATATCGCCGAGCAGCCCAACGCAGAAGCCGAGCGGCGCGCCCAGATAGTAGCCTGCAAAGAAGTAGATTACAAGCAAGGGCGAAAACTTGAAGATGGGGCCTACCCTGATAGTCACAAACGAGTTGACTACGGTTGCGAGTGCGGTAAATACCGCGGTGAGTACGATTTTGCGCGTCAGATTTTCTTTTTTTACGTTTCCGACTTGTTCGATCGATTGGATTTGCTCATTTTTTTGCATAATAAAAAACCTCCCGATACGAGAGGTCCGACCTTTTTGCTACGGGAACGCCCCGCAAGCCAAAGCAACGGACCGTTACGAAAACCGCAAGTTCGCTGTGCCGCAATTTACGGCAAAAACGATTACTCTTTCGTGCAAGGCGGATATCCCCCGCGTTGCCACTATGGACCAAGCCGTTAACGGCTTGTCGCACGCTTTCGCAACTACTCTGCTATCGTCGATTATTTTATAACATAAACCGTATTAAGTCAAGCATATAAAAAACGTTCTGCCGAATTTGACAGAACGTTTTTTTATTACTTATTTCAAATTAAATAACTTTGACAACAAGGTTGCCGTAATCGTCGACCGAACGTGATTCGTTTTCGTCGAGAGTGCAGCCAAGGAATGCGCCTGTGCCGGTAGCCTGCGCGTTGCCTTTAACCTTTTTGAGACCGGTGCAGTTTTTGAAGCAGTAGTCGCCTATAAACTTTGCGTTCGTAAGGTCGACAGCCTTGATCGAAGTGCAGCCGCTGAAAGCCTTTTCCATAAAGGTGGCGTTGGGAAGAACGAGTTCGTCGTAAGTTGCGCCGAGTTTGGTGCAGCCGCTGAAAGCTTCGTTATAAACAACGAGATTTGCATTGGTGAAAGCGGCAAGGTCTATTCCGTAAAGCGAAGTGCAGTTAGCAAAAGCGGAACTTCCGATTGCGGTTACGTCTGCCGCGCTGTTTACGGTAACATTGGTAAGAGCCGAGCAACCTGCGAAAGCGCTGTTGCCGATTTCGGTTACGTTGTTAAGCGTTACGTTTTTAAGAACGGTGATACCCGCGAAAGCATATGCGGGAAGTTCGGCCTTTTCGCTGTAGTTAACGGTAACGTCGGTAAGACCTGAAGGCAGATAGTAAGTGCCCGAACCGCTCGAGTTATAGTTAACGGTCATCGACGTGCAACCGGTAACTTCGTTGGTTCCGAACAATACGGCAAAAGTCTTCTGAACGTTGTAAACGTCCGCTTTCTTGGTGCCGACGAACGGAATGGTCATTTTTGTGATATTGGGGCAACCGCCGAACGCGCCTTCGCCGATTTCTGTAACTTTATCGGTAATGACAACGCTGCCGATGATCTGCTGGTTTACGAATACGTCTTTATCGATGATAACTTCGTCGTATTTAGCGTAATCGTCTTCGGTATCGTAAGACCCGGTAGCTTCGTCATATACGTTGAATTTGCCTTCGCCGATTTTGAGTTCGATATTTTTGGCGATACCGGAAGCGATTTCGTTAAGAGTGCCCTGCGCGACAAAGAAACCTTTGATGGTCAGAACCTTTTTATCCTGTTCGCTTTCGTTTTCGGCTTTAACGGTTTCGGATTCAACTTCGAGAGCCCAACCGAACTGGTTGTTTTTGTCGTTATCCTTGTTTCCGTTACATGCGGAAAACGCAAATACCGTAACCACGGCGAGCATAGCAGCAAATAATTTGGTTAAAAATTTCATGTGTATCTCCTTAAAAAGGCATGATGCAACTTTTTCGTAACGCTATTCATTTTACCAACAAAACGCAACCTTGTCAATCGAAATCACCCTTTTTTCAAAGATTTTACAACGTATTATATAATTGTTGTGCGCGCACATACATCGGGTGCGCTTTTATGCGGACGTTGATACACAGTCGGTTGCTTTGAGCTATGCTGCCGATTGCAGTTTACCGCGCCGACGGTTGCATGTTGCAAAGCAGTCGGTTTAACTGCACTATAACGACGAACAACGAGAAAGAGTTGACAAAACGAGCGTATTTTTGTAAAATGATACCGTAATTAACCTTGGATTAACTTCAACTAAGGTATAATTTAAGCGAAAAATCGGGTGCGATAACGCTATATGTGCCGATAATCGACCTATAGCCCCGCTTTTAAGGAGATAGCTATGTATAATATTCTTCTTGTGGACGACGAAACAAACATTCTGAAACTTATGGAAATCTGGCTTAAGCGCGCGGGTTTCGGCACGGTGACGGCAACCAACGGCGAAGAAGCGTTGCAGAAAGTCAAGAACGGCGATATAGATCTGATCGTAGCGGACGTGATGATGCCCGTTATGGACGGATTTACCATGGTAGAAACGCTCCGCGCGGAAGGCAAAGATATACCCGTGATACTAGCCACTGCAAAAGAAAGCATCGACGATAAAAAGTCGGGGTTCAACTGCGGAGCGGACGATTATATGGTTAAGCCGATCGATCACGAAGAATTGGTTTTGCGCATAAATGCCATTATAAAACGTGCGGACATACGCAAGGAAAAGAAAATCATTGTAGGCTCGTGCACGGTGGATTATCAGTCGCTTTCGGTTTACAACGACAAGGGCGACAGAGAAGTTTTTTCTAAAAAGGAATTTCTTATTTTATATAAACTGCTCACCTATCCCGAACGCATTTTTACCAAAAACCAGTTGATGGACGAGTTCTGGGGAACGGAAAGCGACAGTTTTTCGGATACCGTTAAGGTTCACATAAACAGAATAAGGAACAAAATTGCGGCGTTTCCGGAGATAGACGTAGTTACCGTACGCGGATTCGGTTACAGGGGGATAAGAAATGACAAACAATAACCCGCTGCGGGATAACGATCACAAAAAGACCGGTAATAAACCCGCAGACAATAACGGAACGGCGGAATGCGATCGCACGGAAGATTGCGGATGCGGGCTGAATTGCCAATGCAAGGACTATACCAAAAAAAACAATAACGACACAAGCCATATAAAATTACATATTTCGTTTACTTTCCGCATTGTACTGATAGTTTTTCTGTGTTTGTTGCTATCGTCGCTGATAAGCATACTTACGATTCTGATAGCAAAGAGATCGGGGCTAAGCATTCACTCCGCCAACATAACGGGAACTATTACGATTGCGTTTTCGCTTTCGTGTGTTTTGGGAACGGTTTTTGCAGCCGTTCTGTCAAAGCATATTTCCGCGGAGCACGAAAAATTCAAACGAGCGGTTACAGAAGTTGCCAACGGCAATTTTGACGTTATGTTCCCCGATTCGCCCGATAAAATTTACGGCTCTATCGGCATAGAACTTAACAAGATGGTTAAGGACCTTAAAAGCACGAGTGTTTTAAGAAACGACTTTGTTTCTAATTTTTCGCACGAACTCAAAACGCCGATTACCAGCATAAAAGGGTTTGCGGAACTGCTTATGGGCGACGTTACAGACTCCGAACGCAAAGAATACGCTCAAATTATTTACGACGAGAGCGCAAGACTGCTTACTCTTGCGAAAAATACTCTGCTGCTGAGCAAACTCGAAAGCCAGGGGGTGTGCAATAAACATGCTTTTCAGCTTGACGAGCTAACCGAAAACTGCCTGATGCTTTTATCGAAAGAGTTTGAGAAAAAAGATATAGGGCTATCCTGCGATATTCAGAAAATTTCTTACTACTGGGACGATTCGCTTTTAGGTCAGGCTATAATCAACCTTATTTCGAACGCGGTCAAATATACGCCGAGCGGCGGAAACGTGCGCGTGGAACTTAGCAAGCAAGACGATTTTATTTATCTTACGGTTAAAGACGACGGCTGCGGAATGGACGAAAAAACGCTGGAAAGAATTTTCGAACGATACTACCAGGGCGACAGTTCGCATAAAACCGACGGCAACGGTCTGGGACTTGCGATAGTTTCTAAAATCGCGTACCTGTGCGGCGGAAAAATCAAAGCGGAAAGCATTTTGGGACATGGCTCGACATTTACGCTGATACTGCCCGAAAAGAAAGAATCGCTTACGCCGAGCTTGAAGTAAGATACATAAGGCGCATGTTGTAAGCGGAAACGAATATAATAAAGATTACCGCCACGCAAAAAACAACTAAAAATATAGAAATCCCCCGCTATAAGTCGATTATCAGGACTTTTGCGGGGGATTTGTCTTTTATTGTAGATGGTTTTATAAATGATTTTTGCGGTTAAAAACCTATTTTAAGGTCGAGTTCGGCGGCGGATAAAATTTCGCCATTTGACAAAACCAAACGCCCGTCATCGGTTATTGAAACGGCTGTTTCTTCGGTTGTACCCGACGACCTGATAACGCGGATTTTTTTGCCGATTACCGCACTGTATGAGCGATACTCTTCTATAGAAGAACCTTCCTGCACGTTTTTGATAAAGGTAAAAAACACGCTTTCGAGATCGAAAGGTTTACCCGCAATCTGCTTCATAGAGATTGCGACGTCTTTTATTTCGGGAGCGATATCGTTATTGACGTTTATACCTACGCCTGTTAACGAATAATCCACAAAATCGCCGCAGAAACCGTTTTTGATTAAAATGCCGCAAATCTTTCTGCCGTTTACTATAATATCGTTAGGCCATTTGATTTTTGCGTCTATTCCGAATGCGGCGAGCGTTTTAACTACTCCCATAGCATAATTTATCATTATTTCGAAAGCGCGGTTTGCGGGAAGATAATCGAAAAACTCCAGCCGGGTAACGTACAACCCGCCTTCGGCAGACACAAACGACCTGCCTTTTGTACCCGATCCCGCGGTCTGTTTGTCGGCGCGGACAATGGCAGAAATGCGCTTTTTAAGGTACTTTTTTTCTACATATGTATTTGTGGAATCGACCGAAAGAAGATGTTCGGTTACAAATTCTTTATTGTTGAAATCAATCATTCACACTACCCGCAGATTTTTCAGCCGCTTTTTCCGTCAATTTGCAAGCCGCCGAAGAGTTTTTATAAGAGATTAAAATGTGCGTCGGCGCAAAAATCAGAGAAAAAACGATAAGCGGAACGTTAAGTATCAATATTCCGTCGATCAAAAACAGTACAGACGGCACAATGGACAGTAGCAAAGCGTAACCTACGCTCTCTTTTTCGCCCTTTTTCAACCAACCGATAATATACACTGCGACCATAACGCCCGTAAAAACAGGATAAACATAATTGCCGTAATCGATAAAAAAGCCGAAACATGTATACGGAATGTTTATGATCATCGTTATAATGCAGCCGAACCGTCCGATTTGTTCAAGCACCGTAACGATTTTATTGTGATAATACTCGGTAAATTTGCCTTTTTTACCAAGTACGGTAAATAAATTCGCACCTAAAAGAATAATAATCGCATTGAACCCGTAGAAATTGAACACACGCATTAAAAATCATCTCCTTTTTTTAACGCATCGATTGCGGAACTTGCCGCGTCGAAAGAAAAACCTTTGGATAACAAATGCCGATAACACTTCACGTAATTTTCGTACGTCGGCTCTTTGTTTCGCATATACTTTTCGGCAAGGTTGATACAAGACTCGATTTCGTCGCCGAAATGCTCGTTAATCGCCCTATCGGCGCACTTTTCGTCAATTCCCTTTTGCCGAAGTTGCTGTTTTAACAAGAGTTTTCCCTTAGTAGCTTTGTTCTGCAGAACGAAAGATTCGGCAAAGTCGGCGTCGGATAAATAACCGTAGGAAACGAGTTTTTCTACCGCTTTGAACGCAACGGGATAGGCGTAACCTTTCTTCATAAGGTAGTCGATCGTCTGTTTTTTCGACTTTGTGTATTTGCAGACGTAACCCAATGCAAGTTCGAAAGCCGCGCTTGCGCCGTCTTCGCATAAAATGTGTTCGAATTCGTCGTCTTCGATCGATACGCCCGCTTTTAATTTGTTGGTAACGACGGTAACGTTGGATAAGGCGCAGTAATACTCGCCGTCAATATAAATATTGCTTTTGTTCTTGTTCTTTTGCTGAACGGTAACGGCTGTAATATTCTTCATATAAAATACGGATATAAAATTATCGGCGGCATTATGCCGCCGCTTTTTGTTTATTTTGTTTTTTTTGCCTATTTAAGATATCGGATTTTACTTATCGAAAGATATCAAAACATCGGATAATCGACTTATAGGCTGCCTTTTGCAATAAAAACCTTCAAATTCCGAAACGAAAGAATCGGCAAGCGAACTATCTACCGCAAGGATAACCGTAACTTTATCGGAATATTCGGTTGAACGGATAACCGACTTTTCAGGGAGCCTGAAAGCCGAAAACTTTTTATAATTTTCGTAGGAAAATTCGATTCTGAACTCGGCGCAGGGAACGCACTCCGACACAGCCGCGATAGCAGCCGCCCCGGCGCACGCTTCGGAATAAGCGCGGACAAGACCGCCGCCGCCCAGTTTTATTCCGCCGAAATAACGGGTGACGACCGCGACTACGTTAACGAACTCTTTGTTTTTAAGAACGTTAAGTATGGGTAGCCCGGCGGTGCCTTGCGGCTCCCCGTCGTCGGAATAACGCGAACGCTCTACCCCGCAATCGTTAACGCGATAGGCATAGCAGTTGTGCGTTGCGAGCGAATGCAATTTTTTGCGCTCGGCAATAAAGTCTTTAGCCTGATCTTCCGTTTCGACATGCTTAATCCGGCAGATAAACTCCGACCGTTTGATTTCAAGCGTGAATTCGGGAGATTCGGCGGTTAAAAAACTCATTACTTCAAAACCACCTTGACGTGGAATTTTTTACCTTTATGAAGAACGAATCCGCCTTTTTTGATTATTTCTTCCGTCAACGTCATTTCGCCTGCGGAAAGTTTTGTATCGTCAATGGAAACAGCGCCGCCTTCGATAAGACGTCTTGCTTCACCCCTTGAAGGAGCGGCTTTGACGATGGTAAGTATTTCGGGAATGAACGTGGTGGTTGCGGGAATTTCGAACGTGGGCATATTCGCACTGTCGCCCGAGAAAGCGGCGCGCGCCTGACGGCGGCATTCTTCAGCCTTTTCTTCACCGTGAACGAGTTTGGTAACTTCGTAAGCAAGGCGTTCTTTTGCGGCGTTGATGCGCTCGTCGTTATATGCGGTAAGTTCGGCGATTTCTTCCATATCCATAAAGGTTAAAAGACGCATGCATTCTGCGACCTTGCAATCTTCGACGTTTCTGAAATACTGATAGAAATCGTATACGGGACATTTGTTTTCGTCAAGCCACAATGCGCCTTTTGCCGTTTTGCCCATTTTCTTGCCGTCGCTGTTAAGAAGCAACGTGCAGGTAAGACAGAAAGCGTCCTGCTGTTTTTTGCGGCGGATAAGGTCGACGCCCGCGAGCATGTTCGACCACTGGTCGTCGCCGCCGAGTTCGAGTTTGCAGCCGTAGGTTTCGTTAAGCTTAAGGAAGTCGTACCCCTGCATTAACATATAGTTGAATTCAAGGAAAGTAAGACCTTTCTCAAGACGTTGCTTGTAGCATTCGGCCGTAAGCATTTTGTTGACCGAAAAATATACGCCGATATCGCGCAGAAATTCGACATAATTAAGCGAAAGCAGCCAATCTTTGTTGTTTGCTATAATCGCGGCGTTTTCGCCTTCGAAATTTATAAAACGCGACATTTGCTTTTTGAAACATTCCACGTTGTGGTCGATAGTTTCTTCGGTCATCATGGTGCGCATGTCCGTTCTGCCGGACGGATCGCCTATCATACCGGTTCCGCCGCCGAATAACGCTATGGGCGTGTGTCCGAATTTCTGCATCCATGCCATTGCCATAATGGGAATGTAATGCCCGATGTGCAGACTGTCTGCAGTCGGATCGAACCCGACATAGAAGGAAACTTTTTCGTCTGCAAGCATTTTTTGCAGGTCTTCGTCGTAAATGGTCTGCTTTATAAAGCCCCTTTCTTTTAACACGTCGTATGCGGTTTTTGCCATAATATTTACTCCTTGAAATTATGTCTTGTTTGTTGGATTTTTGCCCGATTTTTATTAAACGTCAATAAAAAACTTATAAAAAGCGTGGCTATAAGTCGATTATCGCAACTTTCGCAACTTACGGCGAACGCCGCGAAATATTTTTATACTTACATTGAACGATAGAATTATTTGTTATCGGAACTATCAGAAACGCTGTAGGACGCGTCTTCGGCATCGTCGTTATTTATATGCGTTTCGTCTTGCTTATTATTCTGTTCGCCTGCGTATTCTCCGTTTACGTTGCCGAGAACGGCATCTTTAATGCGGGCTTTGATCATTCTGTTTTTCACTGCGCCGGCGGTGATATAAAACGCCATGTTCAATACGCATATGAATATTTCAGCCCAGAGCGACGCGTTCACGAGCGTAACGACCGAATGATTGCCGTTCGCGCTGCCGAGCATTACTTCGGACGTGATATACAGCACCAACGCGATTGCCGTAAAAATTACAACGAAAACCGAACCGACGGTGACGGACAGTCTTCGCTTACCCGAAAAGACGGTGACCGCGCCGACGATTACGGCTACTGCCTGCGCGATAAGACCTAACACCGAGAAGAATACCAGAAACAATGCGGCGCACGCCGAACCGATACCTTCGCCGAGATCGCTGCCGCCCGAAAAGCATTCGCCGATTTTACCCATGGATAAAAGCACGGTGAAGAAAATCGCGCCCGCAGCCATAAGGCATAATGAAATCGCGCATAAAATATTTGCGGTTTTTACTTTCATACAAGCACCCCCTAACTCTTTCGATATGCTTTGTTTTCACTATATTAACATTTTTTTATATAATAAGCAAATGAAAACTCCGAAAAATATTGCAAATAGAATAAAAATATTATTGTAAACCGAATAAAAATGTGTTATAATTCAAAGCGGTTGAAAACTATTCCATATCGGAGGATTACT
>CAKQXZ010000030.1 GCA_934292955.1 uncultured Clostridia bacterium | reverse complement strand
TGTTCGGCTTTTCATTTTTCAAAAGCTTGTCTATTCTCTTCCACGCTGTAAAATTTCAAAATCGCAGGCAGTAATGCCCTTGCCATAGAATCAATTACATACTCAGGTATTTCACATTTCTTTTTGTCATTCATTTTAATTCACCCTTAATTTATTTGCTTTCAAAAAATTCACGCCGGGATCGTAAACATTTTTCAAAAGCTTACGCGACAAAATTACCACTTCAATATGCAATTTCTTTGCACCTTAACTATATCCGTTGTGGTGATTACAATATTCCCGATATTCGCTTACCGGAGAAAAGCAGACCTATTGGATAGATTTATATCTAATTAAAATCAAGCGGTACTTGGCTGTCGGCTAAGTATTGCCTGATTTTTTATGAGCGATGAAAAAACAACAAAGTTTACACTTTGTTCGGCGTAAAAAGTGTGATTATTTTTCTAAAACTCATTGCATTTTTTGTAATTGCGTGCTATAATATATTCGAATTATAATGACGGAGGTGCGTGTATGTACCGAATTGCTATTGAAAAACTGTTGAAATGGAAACAAAGCAAACACCGTAAGCCTTTGATTATCGAAGGGGCGCGTCAGGTCGGTAAGACTTGGCTGATGAAAGAGTTTGGCAGACAGGCGTATGCGGATACCGTATATATCAATTTTGACTCCAATTCCAGAATGGCAGAGCTGTTTGCTTCTGATCTGGATACAGAGCGTTTGATTATGGGATTGGAGCTGTATGTGGGACACAAAATCGATCCTGACAATTCTTTGCTGATTTTCGATGAAGTACAGGAAGTTCCAAGAGCATTGGCATCTCTGAAATATTTCTATGAAAATGCGCCGCAGTATCACATTGTATGCGCCGGTTCTTTACTCGATATTGCTTTGCATCAAGGCACATCTTTCCCCGTTGGCAAGGTGGATTTCTTAAAGCTGTACCCCCTTTCTTTTAAGGAGTTTTTGATGGCAACCGATAAAGAACGGTTTGCCGAATTACTTGATAAGCGAGATTTCCAGATGATTACGAGCTTCAAGCAGACATATATTGATGCCTTGAAGCACTATTACTTTGTAGGCGGAATGCCCGAAGCAGTACAAAGCTTCAAAGAGAATAAAGACTTTAACGAGGTTCGTGAAATTCAAAAGCGAATCCTGGCAGCATACGAACAAGATTTCTCCAAACATGCTCCCAACGAGATCGTTCCGCGATTGCGTATGTTGTGGAACAGCATCCCTTCTCAGTTAGCGAAAGAAAACAAAAAGTTTATTTATGGTCTGGTTCGTGAGGGGGCACGTGCGAAGGACTACGAAACTGCCATTATGTGGCTCACCGATTGCGGTCTGGTTCATAAGGTCAGTCGTGTCAATGCAGCAGGCATCCCCTTGAGGGCGTATGAGGATCTGAAAGCATTTAAGCTGTTTGTGGTAGATGTCGGGCTCCTTGGTTGCATGGCCGGACTGCGTCAGCGCACCTTGCTTGACGGCAATGATCTTTTTGTAGAGTTCAAAGGCGCGCTTACCGAACAGTATGTTTGCCAACAGTTAAAGACCATTCAGGATTTGGGCGTTTATTACTACACCAACGACAGAGGTTCTTGCGAGATAGACTTTGTCGTTGACACGGGAGAGCTGATTGTTCCCGTTGAGGTAAAGGCGGAAGTAAATCTTAGAGCCAAGAGCCTGAAAACCTATCAGGAGAAATTCTCGCCCGAAGTATCTGTTCGTACATCTATGGCGGACTATAAAAAAGAAGAATGGCTCGTGAATCTGCCGCTGTATGCGATAGATCAGATTACTCAAATATAATCGGAGGCAGTTGTTATGAATATTAAACAATTATCTTCTGACGGCAAGATTGCTTATTTAATCAAGCCAATATTGAAGGTATTACAAGAAGCCGGCGGTCAGTTAGAACGTTCTGAAATAAAAGCACGCATCGCCGACATGGATGATCAAATTGCGGAATTTGCAGAAATTGAAAAGAAATCCAAAAAAACCGGAAACACATATAAGGAATTCAACTTCAAGTTCAATTTTGCAATAAAAGACTTATTATTTATCGGATTATTGACATATACGAATACTTCTCCTATTACGTTGACCGAAAAAGGACTATATCTTGATGTATATGGTCTTGATGTCGAAAAAGATGTTATTGAAGCATCTAAAAAACATTGGGAACAGTTGAGCAAAAACAACAAGAAGAACAAGGTTGCCGACATTTCTGATAATGAGGAAGAAATGCAAGAAGAAGAAAAAATAAAGGATGATTTCAAAGAAAAACTGCTTACTGCAATTGCGAAAATGACACCTAAAAAGTTTGAGGCCTTTTCAAGGGCATTATTAAATCGTATGGGCGTTGATTTTACAGAAAAGGGCGTTCAGATTAGTAATGATGGCGGAATTGACGGTTATGGTTATCATACCGACACTAATGATTTTCGCACAACCAGAGTCGTTATTCAATGCAAACGATATAATGTTGCACCCGTAAGAGAAACGGAAATCAATCAATTCTTAGGCGCTATGAACAAGTACCAGGCCGATTATGGCGTGTTTATCACTAACGGCAGATTTACGAATTCAGCAAGGCAAGCCGCAAGAGAAGGTTCCCCCATTACCTTGATTGACGGAAATGACCTTGTTAAATTGGTTATCAAATATGAGTTATATATAACACCGGTTAAAACCTATGTTTTGGAAGAATTTTATAACTCGGAAGAATAATGACAGGTTGACCTGTAAGCGTTGAAAGCCGTCCATCAAAACTCAAGCCAATATTCAATATACGAACAGCCGTTCAAATTGTGGAGAATTATCCGGCAAAGAAAAATAACGATTTTTCGGTGCAAAAACTACATGATACTTGCAATTCCATTTTGTATGTGCTAAACTTTTTACGGTGTTGAGTGATTCTTTCATTTTTCATCCTCCAATTGTGTTAATATTTTTTGACTGGCAGGTCATAATCGTATTATACACAATTGGAGTTTCTGTTTCGGGATTCATCGGTTAGCCTTCACCGAACCACGCGACTATCGCGTGGTTTTTCTTTATATCAAGGGACGGCGTGACCGAAGCCACCCCATCACTTGAAAACGACTGTTTTCAAGCATTTTTCAAAATAACTGTTTTACGAAGTCCAGCCCTTCAACCGGTGGGTTACTTTTTTATTGGCGAATGTATGCTCTTTTTGTTTTACATTTTCAACCATTCCAGAATGTTGTGTAATAGTAATAGTATACTTTGCCATTGGAACAACTGACGGTCGGTTCGTTTTTGTTTGAACCGAACGATACGCCTTTATTGATCCAGTTATTCGTTGACCCGCTGTATTCTATTTCCGTTAAAGCACTGCAATCCGCAAAAGAGTTTTTGTAAAAAGTCGTGTCGCCGCTTTCTATCGTAATCTTATTAAGTTTGTTACATTCGAAGAACGCGTTGTTCATAATAATTGTCACTCCGTCTGTAAAAGTTACGGATTTTAAGGCAGAGCAATTATAAAACGCATATGAATAAACGGTATAAATTCTGCCGTTATAGTCTGCGGGCATCACTAAGTCGGTTGCACTCCCCGAGTATCTCATAAGCCAAACGCGGTCATCGTCTGCGTAAAAGGTAAATCCGTCGGTTGTGGTGACGATTTTGCTTGTTTCGCCTGTATCGGCGTAAACGTTTTTCGCGTAACGCGCTACGCAGCCGTTTGTCGTTTTGCCTTTTTCTATATTAAGCGACGACAGATTGCACACTTCAACAAGCTTTTCACACCCATAAAACGCATTGGAATAGATAGCTGTGACTTTTTTCGGAATAGTTATATTTATTAACCCCGTGCAATCGCTGAACGCATTTAATCCTATAGTGGCTAAACTATCGGGAAGCGTTACACCGGTAACGTATTTACAGCCGTTAAAAGCCTTTATTCTTATATCGTTTACGGTATCCGGCAGAACGATATTGCCGCTCATTTTAGGCGGAACGAATAATACTTCGGTCTGATTTTTGTTATACAACACACCGTCGACACTGCTGTAAAACTCATTTCCGTCGTAAACATAGATTGTTTTAAGATTTTCACAGCCGATAAACGTGTTTGCCGTTATGCCGCGCTCCACGTTTTGCGGAATGCTTATTTTTGTCAATTTATTACACCCGTAAAAAGCGTAATCTCTGACGACATACGGTTTTTCATCCATTCCGTTAGGTAACGTTACAGACGTCAGGTTGCCCTTATATCCTACAAGCGTATAAACGCCGTTTATGCATTCGAACACAAAACCGTTGTCGGTCGTAACAAATCCGCTTGCCCCGTCGGTATCGGTATAAATATTCATGGCATAATAGCCGACGTGCCCGTTTTTGTTGTTCTTTTCTATCACGAGCGAAGATCGGTTATATACTTCGACGAGTTTTTCGCACCCGTAAAATGCAAATTGCCCGATTTCCGTTACGTTTTGCGGAATTGTAATCTGAGTTAAACCCGCGCACCCCGAAAAGGCTCTCATGTCGATCAACGTTACCCCGTCGGGTATTGTTATGCTTTTCAAAGACGTACAGTTTTCAAAAGCCGCACCGCCTATTTCCGTAATATCCGACGGCAATGTAATATTTTCTATATCCCCGCAATTATAGAAAGCCGATCCGGCGACTGGACCTTTAGTCAATATAACCGTTTTAATAGCGGACGGCACTTCGCCGTCGCCGCCGAAAATATACGAAAAACAACTACGTCCGCTTCCGCTATAATCGGAATATCCGCCTGTAAAAGGAATGGTTACGCTTTCAAGATTATCGCACCGTTTGAATGCCGCCTTACCGATTTGAGTTACGCTATCCGGAATGGTAAGCGTTAAGAAACTTTCACATTTTCCGAATGCATAATCGCCTATAATGCTTAATCCTTTAGGAAAAGTAACGTCGGCTAACGAAATGCAGTAAGAAAAGGCAAGTTCCCCTATTTCTTTAAGCGCGGACGGCAGTTTTATATCGTTCAGTTTTTCACACCTGAAAAAGGCTCCTTCGCCGATGTAAGTTACGCTTTCGGGAATGCGTATTTCATAAAGCGAAGAGCAGTTACCGAAAGCATAAGAGCTTATTCCCGTTATCGGCGAATAAATTTCGACGCTTTTTATGCCCGTGCAATTTTCAAACGCCCTTAAGCCTATTTTGCCGCCGTTTACGATAACTTTCGTAAGAGTTTGCGGAATAAGCGTTTCAGAGCCGAAAATGTAAGAAAACTTTTTACTTTGCGTACTGTCCGGATCGCTTCCGACAAACGGCAGAGTAAGAACTTCAAGCGATTCGCAGTTTTCTAACGCAGCACTTCTTATCTGCGTACAACTGTCTGTTATATAAAGTTCTTTCAGCCATATACGCAGAGCGTCGCCAAAATAACTTAAGTATGCGGGATTTTCCGCGCTTGAACCTATAAAAGGAACGGTCAGATATTTAAGGTTTGCGCATTTATCGAAAACGTACAGTCCCATAGATGTGACTGTTTCGGGAACAACAAAACTTTCAAGCGCATAGCAATTCATGAACGCGCGGGCTCCTATAGTCCCCACGTTATTAAGCGTTACGCTTCTTAACTGCGTGCAGCCGGAGAACATTTCTTCGCCTATGTCGGTATTGTTTATCTCTATGCTTTTCAAAGACGTGCAGTTTTCAAACACGTTCTTTCCGCAGGTTTCAATACCCCATATGGAAAAAGCGGGATGCATGGATTTTGAAAGCGAAACGCAATTTCTGAAAGCGTAATCGCCCATGTAATTCATCGCCCACTGCATTGTGAATGAGAACAAAGCGGAACAGTCTTCAAAAGCCGAACAGCCTATACTCCATATTTTATCGGCAGAAACGGCGGTAAGCGCTTTATTTCCGTAAAAAGCCCTGTCTTTAAGAGTGGTCTTGCCGAAAAACGTAACGGTTGTGATACTATCCGCATATAACCCGCACGCTTCGAACGCGGAAACGCCGACTACGAGTTCTTCCGCCCTGAATTTAAGGTCGTACATTCCGTTCAGACAATGATAAAACACATAGTCTTTGAAAACTGATACATTTTCTAGCAGCGATAAATCCGTTACGCCCCAAGGTCTTTCGGGGTTTTCGGCATTTTCGTCGTATACACGGAGCCAGCCGCCGTTACTGAGCGGGTTTGCCGTCGGGTTTGCAAAATCTATATTAAGCCAGTCGTTCAGGTCATTTATTACTATGTCTATAGTTGTTTCGGTATCTGTGCCGCAATTTTCAAAAGCACCGTACGCTATCGATTTCAATCGGCTGCCGAGATAGATTTTGTTAAGGTTTTTACAGTTCCGAAAAGCCGACATTCCTATCGTTTCAACCGAATCGGGCAACCTTATTTCTTCGATATAATTGCATCCCGAAAATGCGTATTTTCCGATTGTCGTCGAGCGCGTCAGAGTGACTTTTTTAAGCATTTCGGGAACAACCGCAGACGTATTGTAAGAATATTCATCGCCGAAAATCCAGTCAAAATAATAGTTTTGATATGACGTGTCATATTCGCCGACAAAGGGCAACGTCAGTTCGCGCAGAAGAATACAGCCGCGCAATGCGCCTTGCCCGATCCGCGTTGTTGACGACGGAATAACCAAAGACTTGAGCGAAGCGCAGTTATCAAAGGCATATTCGTTTAACGTGCCGAGTTCGCCCGGAATGATTATTTCCGTTAAGAGTCTGCAATTTTCAAAAGCGGAAATGCCGATAGACATAACGTTTTCGGATAAATGCACTTTATTCAGAACCGAGCACCCGCCGAACGCTTTTTCACCTATGTCGGTTATTCCTTCTAAGTTTATACTTTCGAGTTTTGCGCAACCTTCAAACGCAGATTCGCCTATAATTTTTACGCTTTCGGATAACTCCGCGCTTATAAGGTTTGCGGCGTTTTTATAAGAGTCTTTTGCGATTTCGTTGCCGCCTATTATTCTGAGCGTTATAAGCTCATACGGGTTAATCGGAACGCAGGACGGAATCACCGCATTTTTAACCATACAATTAAAGAACGCCAGAATACCTGCATTTTGCAGAGCGGAACCGTCTTCGAATATGATACTTGTAACGTTCGAATAATCGTCGTCTTCTCCGTAAAACAGATAATCGGGTATTTTCTCGACGTTTTTGCTTACGTTAAAGGTTATACCGTCGCCGTTTCTGCCCGCTTTCGTAAATATCGGAGAGCGTCCCGAATGTTCACAGCCCGTTGCATTAAAATCTATTCCGGTTAAACCCGCACAGTTTCCGAACGCATAGCCGCCTAACAATTTTACCGATTGCGGAATTGTAAGTTCCTGCAGATTTTTGCAGTTATAAAAAGCATAATCATATATTTTCGTCAATCCGTCGGGAAGATCGATCTTCTCTATCAGTCCACAATCATAAAAAGCGTAATCGCCGATCTCGGTCAGATTTTTCGGAATTTTTATACTTTTAAGATTAACGCAACCGTAGAATGCCCGAGAGTCGATACAGTTAATACCGTCGGACAAAACTACTTCTTCAAGTCCGCTGCAACTGTCGAAAACCGAAGCGCTTATTTTTGTGACGGTTGCGGGAACGGTTATATTTCTGATACCGCTGCAATTTTTGAAAGCCGCGCTTTCTATGTCGGTTACTTCGCCCTGAATCACAACGCTTTTAAGAGCCGTACAACCTTCGAATGTAGAATTTTCTATTTTTGTAATTCCGCTCGGAATAATTATTTCGGAAAGGCTCGCGCAGTTATAAAACGCGTAATAACCGAGAGTTTTAAGACTTTGCGGAAGAGTAATCCCGTCTAATTTTTCGCACCCCGAAAAAGCGTAGTGATCTATTTTTTCAAGTCCGTCAGACAAGTTGATTTCCGCAAGATTTTTGCAATTTAAGAAAGATTCGTAACCGATATATGCTATTTTACCTTGCAATGTAACTTTTTTAAGATTTTCGCAACTGTAAAATACATAGCTGTCTATGAAAGTAATTTTTTCCGGAATTACGATTTCGGTTAAAGCGGAGCAATTTCTGAATGCGCCGCTCGATATAATACTCACACTGTCGGGTAAACTTACGGTCTGAAGATTTATACATCCGTCGAACGCATGCGCTCTTATAGTTTCTACATTTCCCGGCAATGTAACGTTTTGCACCTTTTCGCAATTAAGAAAAGCGTTTTGGTCTATAGCGGTTACTTTGTAATCTTTTTTATAGTACGCGGGAATAATTACATCGGGATAGTCGGCACCTTTTATTATCGTGCATTCTCCGGCATAAACATCAACTTCTTCAACGGGTACGCGATAAAAAGAAGCATGATAAATTACATACTTTTCATCGATATTTCTGTTTTCGACTTTTATATAAAAATCGTTCATACCGTATGAAACGGCGGCGATTTTATCGGATACTTCGTATTCTTCTTCGCAATTTTCCGACGTATAGATTTTCCACGTCGCCCCGACGCTTACGGTGAATGTGCCGCGAAAATCAAGATTGCCGTCATCACAGAACTCATATGCCGTAAGGTTAAGCCCGTCGATTTCAAAAAAGTCAGAGCCGGTAATCCGATGCCCGTCGCCCTGCTCCCACACGGCATATAAAACAAGATTTTCGGTAATTAAGTCATTTTCGAAATCCCAAAGATTATCGACAGTCTTATCTGCCGACCAACCGATGAAAACAAAACCTTCCCTTTCAGGATCTTCGGGTCTTGAAATCGATGATTCCGACTCAACGTTGTTTATCTCGAGCGTTGTTTCGCCGTTTGCAAACGCGCCGCCGTCGGTATCGAACGTTACGGAATATTTTGCTTTCGGAATTTCTTCCCAAACTGCGTATAACGTCATATCCGACCGGATAACGTCGGTTCCGAAATTCCACGTTGCGCCGCCGTCCGGATTTTTGCTCCAGCCATTAAACGTGTAATCTTCTCGGCGCGGATCTTCCGGCTTTGTCAATAACGAGCCTACAGCAAACGTTTGCTTTATTACGTTTTCGTAATCGTCGAACATACCGCCGTTTGCGTCGTATACAACAGATACAAATTCGTTTGGCGAATCGCTGCCGTCCTGCGGTTTATCGCCTTTTTTGCATGAAAAAACGCAACAAAAGCACAGACAGACCAACAATATCATCAAAAGCGATTTCGATAATCTTTTCATTTTACTTCTCCTTAAACAATTTCGGCGCGTTCGAGTTTTAATAATGCGATTTTCTTATCTAAGCCGCCGGCGTAGCCCGTAAGGCTGCCGTCTGAGCCGATAACGCGATGGCAAGGGATTATAATCGATATGACATTATGCCCCACCGCGCCGCCGACTGCCTGAGCCGAAACTCTTTTGCCCGTTTCCGATTCGATTTCTTTAGCTATTTGCCCGTATGTGGTAGTTTTGCCAAACGGAACGGAAAACAGTATCTCCCATACGCGCTTGCGGAAAGGCGATATTTTAGGCATAGATAAGTCGGGCGTAAAATCGGGCGCTTTACCCGAAAAATATTCGTTGAGCCACTCTTTTGTTTTTTCAAAAATCGGCAGTTCTTTTTCTTCGCTCCCATCCGGAAGATTTGAGCCGAAATATTTTTGCCCGTCGAACCAAAGCCCCGTAAGCTCTTGCCCGTTACTCGCCAATGTGATTTTGCCTACAGGCGAATTATATTTGCTTATGTAATACATTTTATCACCCCGCTTATAACAGCGCGATTTTTATTCCGACAACGCCGTACTTTTTTTGCTCGTCTTCGGAATAATAAACGGACATATCTTCGGACGAAGCGGTCGCAATTTCGCTTTCGCTATACCCGCAACTATCAAGCGGCAGACTTTTGTATAAACCCGAAAAACTATCAAAAACAAATAAATCTATGACTTTAGTTGCAATTGTTTCGCCCGTTTCGGCGTTAGTAAACTCTATTTCGTCGCCCGACTGAATTTTTCTTCGCTTTTCGTCGTAGAGCCTTAACTCTATCGTCTTTTTTCCGCTTTTAATTCTTTCAAACGGCGACGGCTGTAATTTCATTGCGTGTTTCATTCTTTTGCAGCCCTTACTTCAGCAGTTCCCAAACAAAAGTTGCCGTATCGTTTACATTAACGTCGTCGGGCTGAATGTCGATATCAGAAAGACATGCTTCGGCTTTCATCATGCATCTGCTTTCGATTTTGTATTCTGTATCGGAATTAACGTTGATTTCGCCCCAGTTATAATCGATAGATATAAGTTCGCCGAGTTTTACGCCCGACGCAGCGCACAAAATTTCCGCTTTTTCTTTGGCGTTACTTGCGGCGGACTTAAGAAGTTCCGCGCTGATATTCGCGGGGTCTTTGACCGTGAATGAAATCGAAAATTCGGGTTTTGCGACGCAAGCCGAAATTGCAGACAGTGCTTTTGCCAGCCGATCGGTATCGAAATCGAACTCGACTTTGAGATTATGACTGCAAACGTACCCCTTGAACACGCTTTTATAAGAGCCGTTTTTATCTCTTATGCTTTCGTAATCGGTGCGGACGTAAAAGTTCGTGGTTTTGACTGCTTGCTTTTCAAACCCGACCGCTTCGAGCGATTTATTGAGTTGCTCTATGCGCTCGTCTGCAAGTTGCATAGTTTTGTCGTATTCTTTATCTTCGGTTTCAAGTCGCATAGAAAGCACGATAAGGTCGGGTTTGACCGATACTCTGCCCATGCCTTTGACTGTTATAGTTTTCATGATGCGCTCCTGTATTTTTAATGTGATGACAGTATAACACACGCAGAACAAAATGTAAATATAAAGAACGAACTCCGCAATACAAAAAACACCCCGCAAGTTTTATTACGGGGCGTTGATATGAGCGTTGATAGTTGATATGTGCGTTGATACTTAAAATAAATTATTCTTTGTTGCCCGTTATGTGGTAATCGCAATAGTCGCCGCATTTTCAGCAATTTTATAAATACTTGCCCGTAATGCTTGCGGGATTGTTTTTTATATCTTCGGGCGTGCCTTCGGCAACGATTTTGCCGCCTGCGTCGCCGCCGCGCGGTCCCATATCTATAACGTAGTCGGCGTTTTTAATCATATCAAGATCGTGTTCGATAACGATAACCGTCGCGCCGCTTTTTATAAGTTCGTCAAAAACTTTAAGCAACACGCCGACGTCCTGCGGGTGCAAACCGATGGTCGGTTCGTCGAAAACAAAGACCGAATCGTCCTGCGTTCTGCCGAGTTCGGTTGCAAGTTTAAGCCTTTGCGCTTCCCCGCCCGAAAGCGACGGAGTACTTTCGCCGAGCGTAAGATAAGACAGCCCTAAATTTACAAGCGTTTCAAGTTTTTCTTTTATTTTTTTATGCTTATTAAACAGCCCGACCGCTTCGCCTACGGTCATTTCCATTAAGTCTGCAATTGAATAAAAGTTGCCGTATAGGTCGATTATCACGTCTTTCGCCTTTTCGGAATAACGTCTGCCGCCGCAATCGGGGCAAACTATTTCTACGTCGGGCAAGAACTGAATATCCATCGATATCTCGCCCGTACCGTCGCATGTAGGGCAACGCAGACTGCCGGTGTTATAAGAAAAATCGTTGACTTTAAGTCCAAGTTCTTTGGCTTTTGCCGTGCTTGCGAAGAGTTTTCTTAAATCGTCTAAAATACCCGAATAGGTCGCGACCGTAGAGCGCACGTTTATGCCGATCGGCGTTGCGTCTATAAGATTTACGCGGTTTATGCCGTCGGCTTTTATCGATTCTATGTGCGCGGGCAGTTTTTCGCCGTTGATTTTTGCTTTCAACGCGGGGATAAGGCTTTCAAGCACGGTTGTGGTTTTGCCGCTGCCCGAAACGCCGGTTACTACCGTCAGTCTGCCTTTAGGAATTTTTACGTCGAGCGCGTGAACGGTATGAATCGGCAGCGTTTTTAACTCTATCGTACCGCCGTCAAACATTTCGTTTTTACCCGCTCGATTGCGTATATTTACGTTCTTTTTTCCGGACAAATATCCGCCTATAACCGATTTAACGGCACTTTCGACTTGTTTAACGCTTCCGCAGGAAATAACGGTTCCGCCGTTTTTACCCGCGCTTTCGCCCATCTCTATAACGTAGTCGGCTGCGCTTATAACACGCGTATCATGGTCGACTACGACAACCGAATTTCCGCGGTTTACAAGGTCGCGTATCACAGCCAAAAGTCCGTCTACATTGGCGGGGTGCAGACCTATAGACGGCTCGTCTAAAACGTACAGCACTCCCGTGGTTTTATTCCTGACCGCCCTTGCAAGCTGGATGCGTTGCAGTTCGCCCGTAGAAAGAGTGTTTGCCGCTCGGTCGGGAGTTAAATAGTCAAGCCCCAGATCCATAAGCCTTTCGGACACGGAAACAAATTCGCCCGTTATGCTTTCAGCCATAAGGCGCATTTCTTCGGGCATTTTTTGCGGTACGGACTTAACCCATTCAATTAAATCTTTAAGCGACATGGCAAGCGCTTGCGGCAGAGTTTTGCCGTCTATAACCGACGTTCTCGCCACTTTGTTAAGCCGCGTTCCGCCGCAATCGGGACATGTCGTTTCGGTCAAAAACTTCATAACCCGTTTCATGCCCGATTCGTCTTTTACCTTTGCAAGCGCGTTTTCTACCGTATAAACGGCGTTAAAATAGGTAAAATCGAGTTCACCCGCCTGATTTGAGCCTTTTGCGTGATAAAAAATATGTTTTTTCTCGGCTGGTCCGTGATAAACTATTTCTTTTTCTCTATCGGTAAGATCGCGAAAAGGCACGTCCGTGCGAACGCCCATTTCTCTGCACACATCGGTCATAAGCGACCACATAAGCGAATTCCACGGAGCGACCGCGCCCTGATCTATCGTAAGCGAATCGTCGGGAACGAGCGAGTTTATGTTGACCGTGCGCACAATGCCGGTACCCGAACATGTCGGACACGCGCCCGTCGAGTTAAACGAAAAATCTTCCGCACTCGGCGGGTTGAACTTCGCGCCGCATTCGGGGCAGACAAGTTGCTTACCCGCGGCGATATTCATCGTGGGCAGAACAAAATGTCCGTTCGGGCAAACGTGGCTTGCGAGCCGTGAAAACATAAGGCGCAAACTGTTCGACAGTTCGGTTAAAGTGCCGAAAGTGCTTCTGACGTTAGGAATGGTCGGGCGTTGATGCAGTGCGAGAGCTGCGGGAACGTTTTCTATCGAGTCGACGTTGGCGTTCTCTGCCTGAGTGAGCCTTCTTCTTGTATACGCGGACAACGCTTCGAGATACCGTCTGGAACCTTCGGCATATAACACGCCCAATGCAAGCGACGATTTACCGCTACCCGACACGCCCGCTATCGCAACGAATTTACCGAGCGGAACATTTACGTTTATATCTTTTAAGTTGTGTACGCGCGCACCGCGTATTATAATTTCTTCGGGCATTTTTTCACTTCCGTTTTTGTGTTTGTGTTACGCTTCCCGACCGCATGACCGAATTTTTCTGCCGATTATGCCGATTTATTGACTATACCGAGTTTTACCGCCGATTATATAGCTGTAATATAACGGTTATTCTTTCCAATTTACATGGTCATCGCCCGCGCCGAGTTCAAAGAAATATCTGGCGATACCCAAATCCATTTTTGTGTAAAATCCGCCTTTCGTTTTTGCCGAAACCGAATTATCGGCATTAAGAGTAAAATGAAATTTTTGCCGGTTCACTGCGGTAGGCGCAAGTAATGCGGTTTTTACGCCGTTTTCAAACCATTCGGATTTTTCCGCGCAATTTGAACTGCTTACTTCCGCCGCAGACTTCGATTTATGTTGCACGCCCTGCGTTTTTCCGTAACCGAGCGCAATCAGACTGTATAATTTTTCGTCGGTTTCTGTAGTAAACGCCGTTTTTACTTTTTTGTAAGTCAGCGCAACCCAGCATGTATTCAGCCCTAAGGTTTGTGCAAAAAGAATAAGTTTTGCGCCGTAGTAACCGATTGTTTCTTCCGTCGTTCCGCCTTTTTTACCGACGAGCGCAACATAGTTTTTCACACCCGAAAACTTGCCGTAATGCGCCATAAAACTATCAAAGGCTTTCGGCTCGTTCAGAACCAATTGAAAATGCAAATTTCCGCTTTTGTTGCTTTCGTCAATAAATATTTTTAGTTCCGCGACTTTATCGGTTTCTATAGGTTTATCGAGATATTGCCTGACAGAATGCCTTTCTTTTACCGCTTGCAGCAGCTCCATGATTTACGCTCCCTTATTTTTACATACGATTATTTGCGTTTAGCATACGCAATTATATATGTTTTAGCATACGGCGCGGTCGGCTATTGCAACAACGCCTGTTTTGCCGCATTTTTCGTATTTTTTATTTAAGCCATGTTTTTATTCAAATTTAACGACGCATTTGTTATAGCACATTTTTATGAAATTTTCAATAGTTGAACGCGCAACGCTATAAAAAACACCAGGGGTTCCTTTCCATTTGTCAAGCTATACCAGATACAGCGGCTTTTTTAACACACACAAAAAACGTGGAAACTGTTTAAGGTTGCCACGCTACTTATATTATGTGGAGTTCAGTTATTCTTTCATTATCTCGCAAGCACTTTCGACCTGATTGTCTGTAAGCCCTTTGCATTGGTTTGTTTTTATAAGTTTATCGGTTATTCCGCAGCTGTCGTAATCGTACTGCAAATCGTCTAAAATAACAAAATTTTTAACTTTGTTTCGATAAACGTATTCGAGTATACTCTCCCCGCGGGAAAGATATTCACCGTCTGCTTTATCCTTGGTTTTGTCGGTTGTTTTAAGACCGCATTTTGCAAGTTTTTCGTCGAGATAATTCGCAAAATAATCCTGCAGCGGCTTAAACTTTTCTTCTTTGCGCCAATACTTTTTCCATGTGGAAATAAGCACTATTACCGCCTTTGTACGCAAAACGATTTTTTTAAGTTTTTTAACTTTATCGTCGTCTATTCCGATATATTCGCCGCAACGGCTTTCGGATGACGGAGTGTTAAGAACTCCGTCAATATCCAAAAAGATTACTTTCATTTTTTATTTTCGTACAGATCTCCGACGGCATTCGTTTTATAAAGAAGAATACTGTCTATAAACATGCATTTTTCGATTTGTAAAATAAACTCTGGAGTTTTTAATTCCATAAGCTTAGCTATCCTTTTTGCGCAAATGCCCATACGCACGCCGTATTCGCCGAGTTTTTCATCGGAAGGCAGATTATTTATAAAAGTTCCGTTTTCGATTTCCGCCATCGATTTAAGATAATAATCGTATAATTCGTCGAAAGATACGCGGTTTTTATCCACCTTTACCTTTTCGGTATGAGAAGATTCTTCTTCGCTTTCCGCCGTGCAGAAAGTTACGTCGTCAACTTCGCGGGCGATACTGAGTTCGCCGTTTTCGTCGATACAATCGAGCATATTCTTAAGATATTCGTCCGGAGCGGTTGCGCCTTTTACCATAAATACTTTTTTCATGTTTTTACCTTCCTTAATAGAATGATATGTTTTTTTTGTTTTTTACAAGTGCATTATATCATATGTCATGCGACAAAATCGGTACATAAAAATTTTTTAATTATTTTTTATTCCTATTTTTTCAATCCACTCATCCAACAAATTCAAGCATTTTACATCGTTTTTAATCTCTTCTTGTTTCTTGATTATGTTGCACGCTTTAACCAACGTTTCTTCGTCTATATCGCCGCTTAAAAAATACTTTATAGGCAGCAATACCCTTTCGCCGCCGCTGAAATCGCCGCGGTAGTATTCCAAATCGACGTAATCATGCATAACTTCGCGATAAAATCCACCCGTAAAAGGATTAAAATAATCTCCTTCGACTAAAAAATACCCGCAAGCGGTCATATCGGTAATATCGCCGTTTTCTTTCAGGTACTTAATGTGTTTGTTTTTCCAATTTTTATCTTTTTTGCTTAGTTTTTCGCCGCGCTCTACCGCCATATCGCCCGACCAGTTGGCAAGCGAAATCAACACAAAAGGTTCTTTTTTATTATACATACTGCCGCCGAAAGGCGTACTTTCACTGCAAACGATATCTCCGTAGCGAAACGGCGTGGGAACGTCTATCCAAAGCGCATCAAAGAACTCATACGCGATAACCGAGCCATTTGCAAGAATGAAATCGCCGCTTACTTGCAACACGTTGCCGTCTTTATCTGTTTCAAGAACTATTTCCCTGTACGGCGAAGAAAGATATTTTTTGGTGTATCTCAGGCTCAAAAGATCGTCGTCTTTATCCAGTTCTCTTTGCATAAATTCAAAGTCGGAATAGATCTGCCCGAAATCATCGCTGTAAGAAGAATCGCCTTTGTAAAGATAACTGAACGAATAAACGGTTTTATCGTCTTTTTTATAAAACTCGTCTATAAGCGCGTTATCGTTTTCTATAAATTTGTTAAGCAAGGCAAACAAACTCGGCGCATAGTACGAATTCGGGCGATTGGCAACTTCTTCGTCCTGCATTTCAGCCATAATCTGCCGCCACGCGTCGTGCTTTTCTTTAAGCGTAATATCGGGATTGTGCCATACCAAAAACGAACTCTCCGTAGCGGTAAACTTATGACCTATTTTCTCGTTGTACTCTTTTACGTCTTTTGAACGTATATATTTGTAAATGTTCATCATACCCGCATTATAACAAAGGCTATGTGCCAAAAATGACACATAGCCTATATTTTTTATTATTTTAAGAATGCCACGGCAAATCAAACGAATTCAAATCCACTTTTACCTTTGAAAACGAATTCGGAGCGTAAAGAGTTAATATATTGTTTTCGTCTATGTCAATTTCATCCATTCCGTTTTCCACGCCGTATAAGAGTTCTTCTATAACGTACTGCGCCGCAAATTGTTCTTCGGAAACGATTTCTTTTTCAGCAAATCTTGTAATTTTTATCAATAACCGAGCAACGTCCGAATCGATTTGTTCGGGATTGTTTTTTAACTTCGGCAATATAATTTTAAAAGATCCTATCGCCGCTTCCCGAAAGTGTTCGAGATTAAAATCTTCGTCAGAAATATCATCAAGCACAACATCCCATTTATTGATAAGTTCTTTAATATTTTCCATATTGTTCTCCTTTTTATTGTTCTCCTTTTTCAATGTGTTTTTTTATTTCAGCCTTGTAAAATCCGCTTCTTTAAGATCTATTCCTGCTTTTTCAAAGCACTCGCGCAATTCGTCGAAAAATTCGATGCCGCCTTCTGCAAGTGCTTCTAAAAACACAGGCAAAAAGTATTCTTTTTCGAGTAAGTCTTTGTGCTTTTCAATTAGTCTTTTACATCTTTCAGTCATTGTTTTTATCTCCTTATTATGCAAGCCACATCCAAAAATCAATTTTTTTTGTATCCGAAATAAGACTTGGCTTTATTCCTTGATTATTGCACCAATTATCAAAATCGACTAAATACTTTTTAGTTGCGGGCGCACTCTTAAGTATATTGTAATATTTTTCTAAGCATTTATATAATGCTATTGCCATGGCTAAAGTGTAGTTATTAGAAGAAAGCTTATAAGGATATCCCGTCTTTATTATAAAATCATTCACTTTAGGGGATATCATGTCTTTTTTTATCTTCCCAATCACCTTGCTGTCTATTATGGGTTTATCATTGTAAAATGTGTGTAACATTTTACTGGCGAATGATTTCTCAGGCATTCCGCTTATTTTTGAAAGCATGGTTACGATCATTTCATAATTAAGTTTACAACCATGTTTGCTTATTTCATTAAAAGCAGAAAAAACATTAAAAAATAATGGTCTCATTATCGCCGGACTTTTCCAACCGCTATTATTTATTTGATAAAAATCAGAAAAATTCTTTTGAAAATAGGGATCTTCAGGATCAACGCTCTTCATGATATTTAAGTATTGCTGAATTGCTTTTAATAAATCACTTGTGTTCTTTGGACGTTTTATTAACGCATTGAAGTCTAATTTTAACATTTGTTTACTCCTTCCATATTTTTATAAAACGACCATTTGCATCGTTTTTATAATTGTATCATATTCAATCTTTAATTTCGACTGTTTTTACGAATTTTGCTTAAGTTTTCAAAAAAAATTAAACTGACGGCAATGCGACGTATTCTTTTTCTATTCATTTTTCACCTTTTCAAAGTACTCTTTCAGCCATTGAAAACCTTTATCCTGAGCAATCAAGCGAATATCGTAAACAGGCGCGTTAAAGCGTTTTGCCCTTGCGCTTTTATCGGGGAATGCGACGCGGCATTCTTTTTTAAGTGCGATAAGTCGCTCGATATCAGCCATAGTTCCGCGCGTTGCGCCGTTAAGCACCATAAAGCCTGCGTCGGCGTCGATTGCCATTTGTTCGTCCTTTCTTTTATATAGTTCGTAACCTTGGTCGTATTTATTAAAATCGATTTGCTTTTCTTCAAAAACGCCTATGTTTATCCGCGCACGTTCGCCGCTATAATAAACCACAACGTTTTGGTAACCGTTTTCAACAAGAAATTTCTGAATCAAACAATCGGCGCCCTTGCAATCGCCTATAATGAATTTATACCCTAAATTCATATAATCGACAAGTTCGTTTTTGATTTCAATCGTTAATTTGTTCGCTGTTTGCGACCCGCCCAAAAAGATTGTTTTTTGATAAACGGTTTTATCGATCGGGGTAAGTTCGCCGCCCGAATCTTGCCAATAATGCTCCATATCCCCATAATATTTGTGCGGCTCGTCGTATAACCTATAATGATAATCGCGGTACAATTTTCCGCAGATACGGCAACGCTCCCCTACATATCCGCCGATTCCGCTTTTCCAGATATATTTACGCCAGATAACAATCGCTACATATTCGTGCTTATGATCCGCGCGCGGATTAGGCTTTGCCTTAGATTTCGGTTTTACTCCGACCCGCTCGGCGTTCGCTTTTTCGTAAAACCGATTTTCACGCGCACGCTGCTGACTTTTATCGTCGTCAAGCCAAGTATCGGTTAATTTTTTATACAAGCTTTTTTCGGACATACCTTTTTCTCCTATTTAAGATTGTTTATCGTCTGTGTTGCAATTTGCAGATAATTTTTATATAAAAATCTTGCGTCACCGCTGTTTTTGCTTTTGTCTTCTTAGATAAGATTTATATAAAGCGACTGTTTTTATTATTCTGCAATTATCGTCTTATTTTTATCATACAATTTACGGGGGTTTTCAATATAAACTCAAAATGCCGCAACTCTTCCGCGCCGCCCGTACCGAGTATTATTTTCGATTGTTTTTCGTCGTTTAGCCTGCCGCAAGCAACCGACGGAAAAAGTTTTATCTTCTGTTCATCGCTCTTTAACACATATTGCAAAGAAAACACGATATGAATGCCTGCATTGCTTCCGTTTTTCAAAATTTCGGCAAGTTTTTCGTTAATTTTATCGTTATAATAAAAAGCGTTATTATCAAATATCATTATTATTTCAGGCGCACTTTTTTCGAAACTTAAAATATAATCCGAATTTTGCCAGGCGTTTGCAATTCGTCTGTGCATCTCATTCAGAACGTCCGAAAGCAAAGCATCCGCTTCGATTTCATTTTTCGCAATAGATTTTTCTGCCCCGAAAAACCGATACTCTATAGGAATTTCGTTTTTCAGCAAAAACCAACAATCGCTGAAATAACAAAATCCGACTTTGTTGCTACCGTATCTTTTTATAATATCGCGAATAATCGCGCCTATAAATTCGGTTTTGCCGCTGCCGGTTTTTCCTGCGACCAGTAAATGTTTTATATCGCGCAAATCGGCGGTCGTTACTTGCCCGTTTTCGTCTTTACCTAAATAAATTTTCATTTTAACCTTTTGCGTACCGAACAGCGGCAGACAAAAACACTGCTTAATACGCGCTCCTTTTATTTTTTAATTGCCATAACGCGTTTAATCACTATAAAATTACCCGTAAACAACGCCGGCCTTTTTTAGTGCGACTTTATTTTATAACAATAAATGTACCGTTTTCGGTGCATTTATCCCGCTATTTGTATTTTTTGCATAACGCAGATTATTCCGATTTTATACTCGATATTTATATATCCGTATTCATATATTTGCGGCGGTTTTTTATCTGCCGCATTTAATGCCCCGCCGTTCGTTTTCGACTTGTTTTCCGAGATATGATTTTGCATTTTTCACCGATGCGAAATAAATTAAAAAGCGTGAAGCCGTTTAAGGTTATCACGCTTTATTTTGTTAATATACAATTTTGATTGTTGCGACAAACTGTTATCAGTAAAGTATATAATTTTGCAACATAAGTCTGTCGGCAATCAGTGCCATAAATTCGGAATTGGTCGGTTTTTCGTTAGCCGTGAACGCTTCTACCCCTAACATTTCGTTAAACACAGACGTCTTTCCCCTATTCCATGCTACTTCTATTGCGTGACGTATCGCGCGTTCAACCTTGCTTGCCGTCGTGTCGTACTTTTTTCCTATTCTCGGATATAATTCCTTTGTTACCGCATTTATCAAGCCCGGTTCTTTTATCAGCATTATAATTGCACTTCGAAGATAGTTAAATCCTTTGATATGCGGCGATATCCCCAAACCTACGAATAACCTGCCTATTACAAGATCAAGTTCTTTTTCATTCTCGAAATTAGCATTTTCTTTTGCAAGATCGTTATCTCTGTCTTTCTCCGTCCCCTTATCGGAATCTACGGCATAAATAACTTTACTGCGCAGTGAATGACTGTCGTTGTGTTTTGAAAGACTTTCTTTAAGAGCGACAAAATCGATCGGTCTTTCTGCAAAAAGACTTGCTCCCGTTCTTAGTATTAGCGAAATCAATTCGGGCGACCTTACTCTATCCGCTATTATACACTTAGTCTTTTCGGATAGTTCTTTCACCTTTTTAACAACGCCGATACCGTCGACCTTCTCATCCGGAAGAATTAAAGGAGTAATTACATAATCGGGTTTTACTCTTTCAATCTCCGCTAATCCCCTTGAGTAGTCTGAAGTAGACATAACTACGTCGAAACTACCAGACAATCCTTCTTTACATCGATCGGAATCGTCTTCACTGCCTTGCAAAACAATAACTGTTGCTGACATAATTTACCATCAATCTCCTTTTTTTAACAAATATTTGAAAATATTATATCACATATTATCAAAAAAGAAAACAATATCCTACAAAAAAATATATATTTCTTAAACTTTTTTCTGACATATTTACCACATATTAACGCACTTTTTACCGCAATATGTAGATTTGTGCAACAATTTGTCGTAATATGTCGAAAACAAGAAATCGATGCTTCAGTTCACTGCAAGAAATTGGCTATAAAGAACAGCCGCCGCCGTCACGGGAAATACAGCCCCATCACACAATTCGATCAAACATATACAGCCCCTGTCCCCATCTGACTTTATCAATTTATTATTCAAACTATGCCTTATATCCCTAAAAAATATTCTAATCAACTTCTAAATAAACTCACATAAGCACAAAAACGCTTATGTTGCGAAATGTAGTTATCGATACAATATTGACAAAATATATGATATATGCTACAATTGCAGTAATATTTCTTAATGGTATACTGATATGGAAATAAATGAACTTCTACAGGCAAACATAATTGAACTTGAGAAAATTGCAAAAGATAATGGAATTGCGTTACAAAATAATACCGCAAAAACCGATATCTTGTCAAAAGTACTGCCCTGCATATTATGCAAGCAAACGATAACAAGTTTAATACAATTTAGCAAAGAGCATCATATTGATGTCAATAAATCGTTAAACAAGGTCGACCTTATTGACGTTATAAGCAATGAAATCTGCAAAAAAATGCAAAACTCAGAAACAAATAAAATCAATTTGTCTGACTTTGCAAATTTGAAATATGGAAGAACTTGTATGTTTCAGACTCGCGAATCTTCCACTACTCGCGCTTACATGATTTGTCCAAACTGTGGAGAAGAGTTGTATGCCGTATTTCCTGAAAATACCGAAGAAAAAAAGATATTATCCGTATTTAAGAAATGCCCGAACTGTGGAAGTAAGATTTCTTTTGTCGGAAACGGGCGATTCGAAAGTAAGGATAAATTAAATATTAACAAGGTATTCAGCGAGCTTTGGTCTAATTCAGAAAACAACGCTAAAATGTTATATGAGAAAAAATGTGATGAATATATTGATAAATTGAATAAAACCCCAAATAATCGAAATGACGTCAATACATTAAAATCCGTCTCGATTGATGAATTAAAACAATATTTATTATACCTAATAAGTATTGAATCCGAAATATATTTAACCAAAGAGTATTTAACAGCGCTACAAGTGAAAATCGTAGATAATGATAAAAAATTATGTAGAGCCAAAAATATACTAAATAATAAAATAAACGAACTTGATAAAGCTAAAGCATTTGAGATTACAGGCGAAATTGAAAGGTTGGAAGATCAGATAAATAACCCCGACAAGTATGTAAATATTCTATTTGACGAAAGTTCTTTAACTATCACTGAACCCCTACAACCGGCAAAACCCCAAAAAGCAAATTTGAAAAAGCCTATAAAACCAATTGAACCGACTTATAAAAAGGCTTTCTTGTTTAACAGAAAAAAAATTCAACTCGCCAACGAACAGTTAAAAGCCGAATACGAAAAAAAATTGGCATCGTATAATATAAAACTTCAAAAATATAATGAGCTACAAAAACAATACGAAATAGATATATTAAAATATGATTCAGCACTAAAACAACACGAACAGGATTATAATAAATATCTTATAGAGAAGAAAAAGGCAATAGACAATTATGCTATCGAATGCCGAAACAAGTTCTTACAAGATAAGAAATCTATTTTGGATAAAAAAATAAAAGAAAGAGATTTTTTATTAAATTCTGCAGATGTAACAGATTCGTATGAAAATCAATTACCGCAAAATCATGTAAGACAATTCCTGTTAAATGAACAAAAATGCATAATGAACGAACTAAAGAAACTTGTTGAAACGCGCAACGAATTATACAATCGTAATCTTGTATATGGCAAATACAGGAATTATGTTGCTTTAACAGCACTATATGAATATTTAGACTCAGCAAGGTGTGATTCTTTAGAAGGAACAAACGGTGCATATAATTTATACGAATCAGAATTACGTTCGAATGAAATAATAAATCAACTTTCAAAAATTGTTACATCTTTAGACTCCATAAAAGCAAATCAATTTATGCTTTATCAAGAATTACGAAAAACTAATGATATATTGTCGAATTTAAGCAAATCCATTGATAATGCTGTATATGAATTGAGCCGTTGCAATTCAAGCCTGCAAGAACTTGGAGATACCATGAATTTTATGGCTGCGACCAGCCTAATTACGGCTGCAGCAACTGTTGAAACAGCTAAAAATTCTGCAGTTATAGCCCATAATTCTGCAGTTATAGCCCACAACTCTGCAATTGCCGCCCACTACTCAAAAGTAAATACGAATATGACTTGTGCATTAGGATTTGTACATGCGTTAAGTAATTGACTCGTTATGTAAATATAACTGATTAAGACGATAGTTTGGAGTATAAAAACAACCGCGGAGCGTAAAATGATATGCACCCCAAATGTTAGATACTCTTGGGGAATTTCAAGAATATTATATCAAAACAGCGTAAACAGCGAGTTCGTAAAAGGACGACCGAGACATTTTCGGTCATCCTTTTTTGTGCTTTATGTATGGTTTATTTTTCTTTCCAAAAAATGCAAACAATTACTCGTCTCAATAGGGTCATTTCTTAGGAATATAAAAGAGAAGCCTAGTCAAACGTATGCAAAAAAGCAGATGCAACCCTCGGCGGACCTACAACAATAGTGAGCAAATACCGCAATTAAAATCGAATGGTTTTATTCATTGCTTATATTTGAATTATAAAGCATAAAAATTAAACCGATATAAAATTTTTTCGACTTATATCAAACGCAAAAAACAAGAAAAAATCTTAAAAAAATAATGATTTACTATACACTCTCATTTTTTGGGAGTGTATTTTTATTTGTAGACAGTATAATGTTGTCTATGAATAATAATTTTA
>CAKQXZ010000029.1 GCA_934292955.1 uncultured Clostridia bacterium | reverse complement strand
TCGTTATAGTTATCAGGACAAAAAACTATATTCGAAAACAGCCCGACAGGTATATTACAAAAGTCGTTCGCTATAGCAGTCTTACCCGTGTCACAACAATTATGTCTATCATAAATTTTTTCAAAATCGATTATATTATCTGCAATTTTCAAATCTTTTTTATTGCTTAAACAAAACGACTTGAAATATTCGGAATATGCACGTGCTCTTAATTCGTTAAGGCTACGCTTAAGAATGAACAAGTTCGCATCTATCTCGCAGGACGGCGTAACGTCAAAAGGATATACGTCGATCTTACGCAGATTATCTTTGATTTCCGACTTGGTAACAGCAGAAGTTACCGCCGGCTGACATATAAAATTTCCGACAAATTCCATTCCGTTCACGTTAAGAACAGGTGGTTCGCCTATATGCGCCGTCAACCTTGCAGTTACAGGTAATAAGCGTTTTTTATTAAACTTCTCCGCAAGCGAAACGTCCTTTGTTATGGCAAGAATATCGCCTGCATTCGCTTTTCCTTTGAATTTAAGAACAATTCCGCCCGAAGTCTGCACCGCAACGCAATTTCCTTTTTCTTTTTCGTCGATTATTTTGAAACAGTCGCCCGCTTCGGGTTTTATCTTTAAGTTCTGAGCATAAATCGTATCGCCTGAAACACTGGAAACTCTGCCGACGGCAACTCCGCAGTGGTTCTGAATTTTATCTGAAATCAGCCGTTCGTCCTGACCAAAACCTAATCCTTCGGTACAGTTTCCGCGGTTATAAGTTTTTAATAACGTCTCGTACTTTTTACGATCGAAAACACCTTTCAGTATATCAGAATAAAAATCACATGAAGCGCAAACATATTCAAAACTACGCATTCTACCTTCTATTTTGAAACTTTTTACGCCAGCCGTAATCAATTCGTTAATCCGTTTATATAATGCAAGATCCGCAAGCGATAATGCAAAACGATAATCGTCTTTTACCCCCTTGCCTTCGTATTTATAAAGTTTTCTGCATGGCTGACGACACAATCCACGGTTGCCGCTGTTGCCGCCTATAAACGAACTGAAATAACAATGCCCCGAAAAACAGGTACAGAGCGCACCGTGAACAAATACTTCGGTTTCTATAAAAGAAGCGATTTTTTTTATTTCTTCTATCGGCGTTTCCCTTGCGAGAATCACTCTTGAAAAACCGTAAGACGCGGCGAGCTTAGCACCGTCAAGATTATTTATTCCCGCCTGCGTGCTTAAATGCAGACATATATCGGGAAAACACTTTTTCAAGTATCTTCCGAAAAATAAATCCTGCACTATAAAAGCATCCGCACCGCAAAGATATGCTCTTTTAATAGTTTCGATATATCTTTGAAGTTCGTTGTTTTTTATTACGGTATTAACCACAACATAAACCTTTACCCCGAACGCATGAGCGTAAGATAGAATATACGGCAACTTCTCAAGCGTGAAGTTGCCGGCATTCTTGCGTGCGGAAAAATCGGATAAACCGATATACACCGCGTTTGCTCCGAAATTAACCGCCGCATAAAAATTTTCTTCACACCCTACGGGTGCAAGCAATTCGGGATTTGTCATCTGAGTTTGATTCCGTTTTCGTCAAGATGTCTTAATATTTTTTTAACATAACCGTCAACGTCGCCTTCGCCGAAAGTTTTTTCAAGCGAAGAGAACACCAGTCTGTAAGCCATGCTCTTCTTGCCTTCTTCAACGCCCTTGCCTGTATAAACGTCAAACAGTTTTATCGAAATAAGATTTTTACCGCCGCGTTCGGCTATAAGTTTTTCGATGAAACCGCTTTCGGTATTTATATCGCAGACAAGCGCAAGATCTCTTTCAACCGACGGGAACTTAGATATCGGCGAGAAGTAAGTTCTGCCCTTCAAGTTTTCCGCAAGCAAATCGAAATCGAGTTCGGTAACATAGACGCGCACCGAAGAATCCATTTTTTCAAGAATATCGGGATGAACTTCGCCGATCAGTCCCAATTTAACGTCACCGAGATAAATCACTGCAGAGCGACCGGGGTGCAGATACGGCGCAGTTTCTTTAACAAAAGTAAGTTTTCTGCCGGTATGAAGTTTTTCGCAAAGTTTTTCAACACTACCTTTAAGAGTAAAGAAGTCTTCATTTTCGCCGAATGCGGCAATCGCCAGACGGTTCTTTTCTTCAGGCAGTTCCGTAAGCGGCAAAGCCTTGGGAATATACACTCTTGCATACTCAAACAGTCTGCCCGATTCATTTTTCTTAGCCAGATTGCGCGAAATAGTAGCAAGCATAGACGGCAAAAGCATTGTACGCATAACGCTCATCTCTTCGCCGAGCGGATTAAGAATTTTTATATGCGCGTTTTCGGGCGCATCTTTGTCAAGCCCCATAAACTCGTAATCTTTTTCGGAAACGAATGCGTATGTCAAAATTTCGTTATACCCCATAGAAACAAGCGCGTTTTTCATTTCGTCTTCTTTCTTCTGACGTTCGTTTCTGCCGCCGTTGGTTATACTTGCGCCGTCAAGAAGTCTGCCTGTAACATTGTCGTAACCGTAGGTACGAATGACTTCCTCTGCAAGATCGGGGAAACCTTCGACATCGGTTCTGTAAGGCGGTACAATGCAAGCAAAAGTTCCGTCGCCGTTATCCGTAATTCTGAAATCGAGTTTTTCGAGTATCTTTTTCTGGATATTTTCGGGAACAGTAATTCCAAGAACTTTATTTATAGCTGAATACGAAGCGTTAATTACCTGCGGCGCAAGATCTTCGCCGAGTACGTCTACACCCTTGCCGTAAACAACGCCGCAACCGAGTTCTTCCACAAGGTGAAGCGCGCGACGCATAGCGATTTCGGTCGTATATGCATCCACACCCTTTTCAAATCTTGCCGATGAATCGGAACGTTGTCCCAACGCTTTCGAAGTTTTACGAACGTTGTCGCGCTTAAACTTCGCGCATTCGAACACGAGCGCATTGGTAAAATCGGATATCGCGCTACCCTTTCCGCCCATAATACCGGCGAGAGCCGCGGGCGTATCACCGTCGCATATAAGCAGATTTTCATTATTCAAAGTAAATGATTTATCGTCAAGCGTAGTGATTTTTTCGCCGTTATTCGCACGACGAACGACTATCTTCTTCGCTTTAAGCGCGTCGTAATCGAAAGCATGCATCGGCTGACCTAATTCAAGCAAAACATAGTTTGTGATATCGACAACCGAATTTATAGCGCGTAGTCCCATAAGCGCAAGTTTCTTCTGCATTGCCTTAGGTGAAGGCTTTATGACAACGTCTTTGACGTAATGCGCGCAGTAACGCGGGCAAAGTTCTTTATCTTTTACTTCCACGGCGACCGGACAATCTGCATTTTCGTCAACCGCGGTATATGAAAGATCGAGTTTTTTAAGATCGCGTTCGAGAATTGCAGCCACTTCGCGTGCCATTCCGCAAATGCTCTGGCAATCGGGTCTGTTGGCGGTAAGCCCTATTTCAAAAACAACGTCGCGCACGCCGAGCAATTCGCAAACGTCCGAACCGACGGGAAAGTCGTCATGAAAAACAAGCACAGTGTTTTCGCCCGCGCCGTCATAATATTCTTCGGTAATACCGATTTCTTCGCCGCCGCAGAACATTCCGTCCGATTCAACGCCGCGTAATTTGCCTTTTTTAATAACCGTACCATCGGCTAAAATCGCGCCGTCAAGGCTGACGGGTACTTTATCGCCGACCTTTATGTTCTTTGCATTCGTAACTATCTGCAGTTCGCCGTAAGCTCCGGCATTAACGGAACAAACCGAAAGTTTATCGGCGTTCGGGTGCTGTTCGATAGCATTGATCTGGCAGACTACTATATTTTTAACGTCTTTGTTAAGATAAATAACTTCTTCAACTTCGAACCCGCAGGAAAACAGTTTATTCTTAAGTGTTTCGACGGGGATATCGTCTATTTTTACATATTCGTTCAACCAACTAAGCGGTAATCTCATTTTTTTGTTCTCCTTATCTGAACTGTTTAAGGAATCTGATATCGTTATCAAAGAAATATCTGATATCGGGTATTCCGTACTTAAGCATCGCAATACGTTCAAGACCTACGCCGAACGCAAAGCCGCTATACACGTCGGGATCGATTCCGCAATTTTCCAATACTTTTCTGTTGACCATTCCCGCGCCGAGAACTTCTATCCAGCCGGTTCCTTTGCACAAATGACACCCTTTACCGCCGCATTCAAAGCATGAAACGTCGACTTCAACGCTCGGTTCGGTAAACGGAAAGAACGACGGACGAAGCCTTGTCTGAAGATTGCCGTTAAACAGTTTTCTCAGAAACTCTTCGAGCGTACCTTTAAGATCGCGTAAGTTTATATCCTTATCGACAACAAGACCTTCCATCTGATGGAACATAGGGCTATGAGTCGCGTCATCGTCGGCACGGTAAACTTTACCCGGGCTTATTATCTTAAGCGGGGGCTTTTTATCGAGCATAACACGAGCCTGTCCGGACGAAGTCTGCGTGCGCAAAAGGATGTTATCCGTTATATACAAGGTATCCTGCATATCTCTTGCGGGATGATCCTTGGGTATATTCAGAAGCCTGAAATTGTATTCGTCTTCTTCTATTTCGGGTCCTTCGTAAATTTCGAACCCCATTCCCGTAAGACAATCGATAAGTTCGTTGCGAACAAGATTTATAGGATGCAAAGATCCGAATTCCGTCGCTTTACCGGGCATAGTGACGTCTATGGTTTCGCTTTTCAACGCGCGCTCGCGTTCGATTTTTTTACGTTCCGCTTCTTTTGCGCTTATCATCGTTTCGATTTTTGTGCGAAGTTCATTGACGAGCTGTCCTATCTTCGGACGTTCTTCGGCGGGAACGTCGCGCATTCCCTTTAATAATTCGGTAATACTGCCGTTTTTACCGAGAAAACGTACTCTGATGTCGTCGAGTGCTTTACCGTCCGAAACCGACTTAAGCGACTCGGTCGCACTTTTGTAAAGTTCGCTGATTTTTTCTTTCATGGCTCTCCTTATATAGCCTTTCGAATAATTACGAAAGGCACAATATTTTTCAAAATAAAAAACGCCCCTGCAACAGGACGTCTGATTAACGCGGTACCACCCGTTTTTACACCGCTTCAATTACACAAAACGGCGCCTTATTTTCGCTGTCTTACGCGGCGCGTACGTTGCGGTCTACTCAACGCTTTTACAATTCATAAAACGCATTTTTCTTCGCAAAGCTCAAAAGTGAACGCAGCTACGGAAACAACGTTCCGCAACGCAAAGCAAACTTTCGCGTAAGATTTTTTCAGCCAAGGAAATCTCTCTCTGTAACGCTTATGGCATGCCCTTCTTCGTCATAGCCTTTAATATATTACATGTTTACCTAAAGTATACAAAAAAAAAGAAACTCGTGTCAATCGAAAAACGTCAAAATCGCAAAAAACGCTTGACAATATGCAGTCGATAGTCGTATACTGTAGCGGTAATCTCGCAGGTGTAGTTTAGTGGCAAAACAACAGCTTCCCAAGCTGTGGTTGTGAGTTCGATTCTCATCACCTGCTCCATTTCCCGTAATTCGGATTCTAAAAACTACGGCAGTTGCAAAAAGCAACTGCCGTAGTTTTTATATTGTGTTTACAAATTTATTTCACGTTTCATCGGCTGGTGTTTCTTCGGTTTTTAATTCTTTCCAAATCGCAATAAAATCGGTATCTTCAAAAACAACTATTTCGGTCAACGGTAAATCGCTTTCATCGCCGGCAATTTTGAAACCGACAAGTACAAAACATTCTTTTTCGTATACAGGCGGCGTTATCGTCTGCCCATACCTGACCGAACGTTCTTCCTTGCCTGAAACAAGCGTTCCGCCTTCCCCCGAAAAAGATATTTTACAGGTTTTACATTTATAGTATACTTTGAAATGCATATCGGTATTTGATTTTTGTTTGAGCACCGAAATCAGCGTATCCACTTCGTACGGACGATTTTCAGGCGGATCGTATACGGGATTTTTAACCGACACTTTGCACGTCGTTTCCCTTACGAGTTCATATGCTCCTGTATTCGCGTCCTGCAGATAAATGCTCAGTTTTGCTTCCACTTTATAATTGGCAAGAAACATGTAAGCAATAAGTCCCGCAAAAACTGCCGTAACGGCAACTATTGCGACTATCATTCCTTTTCTCATACGTACTCCTTTATATTCCCGATTCTTTTTCTTCGATGTATTGTTTATATGCAATCAACTGCGGCTCTATCCAATAATCGAATTGAATTGCTTTCAGTCTTTTTTCATTCGACTTGATTTTTTCATACAACGGTAATCCGTCATGCACGCCTTCCCAAATATCCGCAAAACAATAATCAAAATATCCGTCGTTTACTTCGGATAAATATTTCAAAGCGTCGGCGCATACAAACTCGAATTTTTCCTTATTCGGAAAAAACGGAAAAACGTGCTTTTTGAATAAATCGATTATACCCGAGTTAATCTCCACTATGATTATTTTTTTTACTTTCGCAAGCGGCGCTATGCGGAACGGAAAATACCCTAACCCCAGTCCGAGAACAAGAACATTCCCGAACGCTTTTTCTATAAACGGATCTATGGTTGAAGTTTCAGACGGACAAACGCTCATCCATGGCATATTGCCTTCGTAAATCGTAGGGAATTTTACTTCTTCCGAAAAAAAGCCGACTTTAGGCACAACGATCGGTTTTGAAAAATCGGGCATATCGTACTGAAACAACTCGCCTTTTTCATACTTTCCATATGTAAGCAAAAGATTTCCGCATTTTACTTCGCTGTACTTAACCGCAAAAATATACGGATTATTCACAAATGCACCTTTATCAAGCCGTTTGAATCCCGAATAAAATTCAGCAAGATAATCGTCGTCGGCATTATCCAAAAGTCCCGACTCGGTACAAAACATATTGGCAACAAACAGAGTTTCGGGATCGCCGTTATACATTCCGGCATCCCGCATAACCGTGATACTTTCGCCTAAAGAGTCCATCATGCACTCGACTTCTTCTGTCTTATAATCAAAAATCGGCGAGTCCGTATTTATCAGACTGCCGATTGCCGCGCTGATCTCCATTGATTTTTCGCGTTTATTCATAATAACTCCGTTATAGGCGGTTCAAAATTCGGCTTGCCGTCGCCGCCTACCGTCAGTTTTATATTACCGAGCAAATCGGTTCGATATATCCAGCACCCTTCAAGCGTATCAAGCGTTTCTTGCGTAGGATGACCGTACTCGTTGTTTTTTCCGCATGAAATAACGGCATACTCCGGATTGATTGCCTGAATAAATGCGGGTGAAGACGAAGAAGAACTTCCATGATGTCCGACTTTCAGGACGTCAACGTCGGGGTAACCGGTATATTTATACTCAGTCAAAAACTCAGTTTCCGCAACAGACTCGGCGTCGCCCGTAAACATAATCGAAAAATCGCCGTAAGTTAAAAGACATATGGGCGAATAGGCGTTTGCCTTGGAGTAAGAAATATCGGCAATATTTGCCGTCGGCGTATAAAAATCAAAAGAGTAACTATATTCGTTCCCGTCAAAAGTAAAAGTTTGCGAAAAATCGGAATCTTTATTGAAAAAACTCCATCCGCACTTTTCCGACTGAACGGCATTCAGAAAACGGTTGTAAGTTAAAGTATCGCACCGCCATGCATTTACGTCGTTCGACGGTGGATTAAATCCCCTTTTAAGTCCGTCGGTAATTTTGCTTTCAACCATAGGTCTGAAACAATAATCAACTTCAAATTCTTCAAACACGGCAACAAGTCCGCCCACATGATCGTAATCGCTGTGAGTCGCAAGTACGAGATCGATTTTTTCGACATTCAGAGCTTCAAGATACGCTACCACGGTTTCGGACTCTTCGGACATTCCGCCGTCAATCAACATATTTTTCCCGTCCGGAAATTCTATAAATATGCTTTCGCTTTGATCTACGTCTAAAAAGTGAATGGTTAAATCGTTGCCGTCGGCAACAGAAACTTCTTTTCCGAACGCAAATTTTTCTTGTCTTTCGCCTTTATAATTTGGCTTTGTTGCAAGTATGTAAATATAATAGCCGCAAGCAAACAGCAGTAATACAGCAACGACAATTATCGTAACGACTCGTCCGATATTAAAAGTCTTAGCCGATTCAGCTTTTGCTTTTACCGCGCTTTTTTCTTTAGTAGAGTTAATCATAACAGAATTATTTTTCCATTATATACAGAACGACTGTTTTCAGATAAAGGCTTTCTTCAAAACCTACAATAGACGCGTGATCTCTTCCCTGCTCCCTGAGAGTAACAAGTTTTGCCGTAACCCCGCTTTGATACGCTGATTCCTTAAGCATATCAAGGAAAGCGTTTACGGAAATATGTTGAGAACAACTGTTAGTGACGAGTATTCCGCCGGGTTTAAGCAGCTTCAATGCCTGAACGTTAATATCTTTGTATCCGCGTAACCCGTCTTTTACAGTATCTTTACTTTTGGTAAAAGCGGGCGGGTCGAGAACGATTACGTCAAATTCTTCGACCGTTTTTCTGTATTCGCGCAACAACTCGAAAATATCGGCGCAACGCGTGCTTATAATCGATGAAAAACCGTTCAGTTCGGCATTCTTTTCAACAGTATCGAGCGCGGCTTTACTTATATCTGCCGCCACCACGCTTTTTGCTCCGTACTTTGCGGCACACAGCGAAAAACCGCCTACGTTACAGAAACAATCGAGCACCCGCTTGCCTTTCACATAACGACCGAGTTCGGCTCTGTTTTCTTTCTGATCAAGAAAATACCCCGTCTTCTGTCCGCCTTTGATATCTACAAGCATTTTAAGCCCGTTTTCTTCAATCTCGACTTCATCGGGAACTTCGCCATATAACAGCCCGACTTTTTCTTCAAGCCCTTCCTTCTTTCTTACGGGAACGTCGCTCCTTTCATAAATACCTTTCGGGTTAAACAAATCGACAAGTATCTTAACGATAAGGTCTTTACGCTTTTCCATTCCGAGCGACAAAAACTGGCACGAAAGATAATCGCCGTACTTATCGACTATCAGCGCAGGCAGAAGATCGGACTCTCCGAACACTACTCTGTACGCCGACGAATAGCCGAGCGCAACTCTGTAATCGTTTGCGGCTTTGATACGCCTTGCAAAAAATTCTTCGTCTATCGGTTCTTCTTTATAAGACAAAACTCTGACGATTATTTTCGACAAGTGATTGATATATCCCAGCGCCACAAATCTTCCATCGAGCGCACACACGCGACATATATCGCCTTGTTTTCCCGATCCGTCTATTTTGGCGACTTCGTTGGCAAATATCCACGGTTCGCCATGCAAAATTCTTTTTTCTTCGTTTTTCTTAAGATATACGGTATACATTATAAGTGGAATATTTTAGAAAATTGTTGCTTGATCTGTTCCATTCCGAAAATGAAATATGCAAGAACGACAAGCGACGAATAAATTACGTTTATCAGATTCAGCAGTATAAACGTATCCATTTTTTTAAGCAGTATTACGCCCGACGCAATCGCAAGCATAACGGTTATACCAAGAAATGCAAGTATCCATGATTTATCTTTACGCACAAGTACAATCATCGCAAGCGCGCTTACCGCGCATATGGAAATCGACGGATAGACAAATTCGGGCAGCCAGAAATGTTTAGGCGAAACGCTGTTCGACGTAACGAGAATAAAAATAATCGCAAGCAGCTGAAACAAAACTTTCTCAAACGCGCCACGCTTGGACATAACGGTATGCACGACAAGCACCCACACATAAGTCAGCCCGCTTATAACAATCAGTGACCATAACACTTCCGGGTCTGCAAGAAAATTGATTATAAGGCAGACCGAAACGATACAGAGGGTTATAAAAATAAAAAGTTTAAGAATAAAATCGCTGCGCTTATTGCCATGTTCGTTTTTCTTCCGTTCGGCAAACATCGGCGTTTCCGTCGAGTCTTCGCCCGATATTTCTCTGAAACATAACGGACAGTAATCCCGGTCTGTATCTACGTTTACTTTACAATGCTTACAGTATTTCATAGGTCCGCCTCCCAGTAGTTGCTCGATACGGTAACCTCAACTCCGCCTTCGACGATTTTCCTGAAAAATATTCGTTCTATATCCGTTTCGACGTAACTTCGGGCCGAAGTGATATAAACGTTTCCGTTATACCCGATAACGCCGAAATTCTGTTTAGCGGTTTTCGTAGGTCCTATAAGAAATGTCAAATCTTTTACGCGACCGTTAAAACATTCGGGGGTTTTTACTAGTCCGAGATTACTCACGTTACCCGACTGCAGATTTTCACCCACACGCATAAAGCTCAACTTCATCGCAATGTCTTTTATAAAGAGCGGCACAATTTTCATCAGTACGTTCTTTTCGAGTTTGACATTATAATGAATCATTTTTTCTATTTCTTCGGTCTGCAACCCTTTTTCCATCTGCGTTTTACACAGCTCTATGCACTCTTCAAGCCCCATATCTGTATGAAAGTCGTGTTTACATCTGAGATAGAGCGTGAAATTACGCATGGTTTTAGACGAAAAACGCGTGCGAAGATTGATAGGCACAAGTATTTTCACGTCCTTGTTTTTTACAGGCTTATCTTTAAGCGCGGCTTCATAAACGGAAAGCATGTATAACGCCGCAAGATATTCCGTAATGGTTGCATTGTGTTTTTTTGCTACGGCTTTAAGTTGGTCTACAGGACAAACTCCGGTAATTATTCCGCTTCCGTCGTAATCGAAAGGTCTGCCCTTAAATCTGAACGCGTCTTTTTCAAAAAGAGAAATTTTTGCTTTCTTTTTATCGAACACCCTGTAAGTGTCTTCAGCTTCGTCTATAACGTGCGGAGCAGCCGACGGACGAATTACGCCTTCGGTTTCCACTTCGTCGCCGCGAAGCGCGAAATAATTGAACAGCAGTTCGAGAAAAAAGTTTATACCGCCCGTTCCGTCGGTTAAACAATGATGAAAATTCACGGTGATTATGTTCTTTCTGTAAAACACTTCGAACATATAACCGTTATTTTTTTCCTGATCTATTTTACGCAGATAGTTTGCAGGCTGCGGAACACAAACCGCGGGGCGCGGATTACTTTCGAGATAATACCAGAAAAAACCGCGTTTAAGCGTTGTTTTGAAAGTCGGCATTTTCATCAGCTGCGCGTTAAGCGAACGATTGAGCAATTCGGGATCGACATCGCGGTCTATCCGCGCCGAAAACGAAAATACAAACGGGCTTTCAAACGAAGTATTAGGCGGATATATTTTAGCCGCATTGTCAAGTGGGTACCAATTCTTTTTTGCCATAATCAATAGTCAATCGTCACCGTATTGCGGCAGACAAAACGCAACGCGTAGATATCAGCCGAAAAAACGGCAGATGCCTTTTTATCGGCACCATGTTTAAGTTATTCGTCGATCAGTATCTGTCCACCGACGAGTATTTATATTGTTGAATTTTTATCTGGATATCGTCTCTTGTTTCGTTACGTTCTATTCTGAAATAAACTGTAACGCCTACTTTAAGACGATCCGCAAGTCTGACGTAGAACCAGTCGTACATTTCTTCCGCAGTTCCGACTTCAGTCCAGTTTTCGTCGTCTTCGAGCCTGAACGCTTTAATAAGGTCACCTGTTTTTAACCCATTACCGCCGGCGTAAAAACTTCCGTCACGGCTTACTTCGGTAAACTTAACGCTTTCCGTCGGGCCCCAAGACGTTCTTACGTCTTCAACCGCGAATCCGAGTTTATATCTGCCCGTAACGCAATGTTCGGGATTAGATACTATCTCGTTAAAAACCTTAAGAACCGTATCGATCGGAAGAACATAGCCTTTCCATTCGCCGCCCGATTCTATACTTGCGTTTATAACCCCCATAAGCAAACCGCCGTCTTCAGAAAACAAGCCGCCGCCCGTCGAAGAAGAACCTACGAAAGCGTCGGTAAGCAAATAACGTTCGTACTTGCCTTCACCGACGGAATATTTATAATTCTGTCCGCAAATAATTCCTTTTGTAACGATATTCGCCTTTTTGCCGAGCGTATCCGACACAGTAAACACACTTTGACCGACCGAAGAATATTCATTCCCGTCGGAATCGTAAAGCGTTTTAGCAACCACCGCCGGCTTAAGTTCCTTTTTTACGTTAAGAACGCATAAATCGGTTTGCGGATCGGTTCCGAGATATGTGCTTGCAATAGCGGTTTCATCGCCGTTAACATAAATACCTACCGTGGTAGCGCCTTCTATAAGGTGGTGCGCTACAACGACGTAAGACGAGCCTTCGGCCGAACCGAGCACTATCCCCGATTCGGTCTTTTTTGTAGTTCCGCCCTTTCCGTCCGAATAAGACGCAATTACCGTAATCACGCTTTCGCTCGCGCGAGCTATGGTAGTCGCAGTTGATTCGTCATAGTATTTTTTGATTTCTTCGCCGTCAGCCACAATAACGTTCACAGTACGAGCGGGGTCGTCCGACGGAGTCATACCGGAGTCTCCGCTGCTGCTGTCCGACGGGTTGACCGGAATGTAGTTTATACAACCGCCTAAGCACGAAAAACATACTGCTGCGGCACAGATAATCATTATTAACTTTTTCAACATTTCTTTATTCTCCGATAGATTGGTCAATTTGTGTAAACTCTGTTTATATCGACATTATAACACCGATAACCCGCAAAAAACAACTTTTCGTGCGATATCTTCACCGATATGGGCGAAAAGAATATATCTTGCTCAAAAAAGCCACTGTTTGCAAGTATTTATAAATCCGCTTTTTTCGGATCGCCGTTTTCGGATATGTACTTTATTCTTTCAAATATCGTTTCACGTCTTTTACCCGCAAATAATATAATCACCGTATAAACGGTAGCGGCAACCGCTATAATAGCCGTAAGCGAAACCGTAAGCGGCGTCCATATCTTGCCCGAAATCATTTCATATCTGAGCGCAAGCCCACCGATATTGAATATAAAATGCAATGATATCGGTATAAAAATATTTCCGCAAAAATATTCGCTCATTGCGCACATTCCGCCGACCAAAAACGAATATCCCGCCTGCATAATCACCGCGCCGACGGACGCACCGCCCAGAATATTAACAAAATGAGTCGCGCCGAAAAGTATGGAAGATATCAGCACGGCGAGAAACACGCCATATTTTTTATAATCATATTTCCGCAGAAAAACGGGGAACGCAAGCCCGCGAAAAGCCGTTTCTTCCAATACAACCCCGCCAAGACATGCCAGAAGATATAACACAACGGTAGAAGCATTTCCGTCGGATACAGCCGCATCACCGAGCAATAACGGAAAAAACGGGATGTTATTGAGTGCAACGACAAAAAACGGAAGAGCAAGGGCAAAGTTTTTAATGCTTATCCCACGCGTTATCAGTTTATCCGTTTTTATTTCAAACATAAGCCATACCGTGAGAATCGAGCATAACGAACGAGATAACGCCACACCGAAAAGTTCAACGTTTTTCGCACCCATCGGAATAAACGAAAAAACGGACGTCGGAAAGCTCGCAGCGCCAACTACATACAGAATCGCAACGACGGCAAATCCCCATGGCTTTTCGACCGAATATTTATATAAATTGTCGTTCTTTTTGCTCATTGTCATCACCGCCGTAGTTTATGGCTTGTCCTTTTTGTTCCGAGCACGATTTATTATGTCGCGAAAATTCAGCCGAATACTCACGTTTGTATTTTTCAATGCGGACGACATATTCGCGCGTTTCCGAAAACGGAATATATTCAAGCGTCCTGCCGTCAGACGAATACGCTTTATCCGAAAGCCACGCCGTTACCCGTCCTTCGCCCGCATTATACGCGCAAAGAACTTCTCTTTCCGTCGTGAACTTTTCAAAAAGATACGCAAGGTACGCGCATCCGAGTTCTATGTTGCATTCCGCAGATTTCAGATTTACCTTTTCGGTGTACCCGTTTTTTTCGGCAATATACTCGGCTGTTTCGGGAAGCAGTTGCATAAGCCCCGTCGCACCTTTTTGCGATACTGCGTTTTTATCGAAATTGCTTTCGGCTTTTATCACGGCGGCAACCGTTTCGGGCTCAAGCCCGTATTTATATGCCGATTTTTTTATGATATTCGCATATCTGTAAAAAGAGCCGACTTTAATAACCGCAAACAGCAAACACAAAACTATTGCCGCAATAACAATCGCAAACGGCACAATAAATAACAGCCTATCCTTGTTTAATCTCACTTAATATCTTTCTCACTTTTTCTTCGAGCGACTGCAAATCGCCGTCGTTTACTATAACGATATGTAAAGAAAGGTCGTTGTTTTCGTAATCGTACTGATTTTCCGCACGTTTTTTCTCTTTTTCTATGGAAACGCCGTCGCGAAGCGCGGCACTTTCAAGCCGTTTGTTTTTATCGCGCATCAGTACAATCACTTTGTCAAATAATTTTTCGTAGCTGCCTTCAAATAACAACGGAACTTCGTAAAAGGCATCGTCGCCGCCTTCTTCAAATGCCGCTTTAATTATTCTGTCATGCGTAAAATCGTTAAGGTTGGCAAGTATTTTTTTATCGAAAAAAACCTTATCCGCAACCGCTGCTCTGTCAAGCGCAATCTTCCCGTCTTTTTCAATAGGCAAAGTATCCGTAATTTTACATACTTCCTTTACAAAATCGGGGTTATTAAGCAGTTCCGAATACACTTTGTCAAGACTTACCGTCTTATATCCTTCACGCGAAATAATATCGATTACCGTACTTTTTCCGCTGCCTATCCCGCCTGTTACGGCAATTTTCATAATACAGAACGCTCTCCTTATCGAATAAAATTACTTAGCATCATACCAATTTTTACCCGAAGCGACGTTTACCGTAAGCGGCACGGAAAGAGAAACAGCGTTTTCCATTTCTTCGCGCAGAATTTTTTCCGCTTGTTCTTTTTTATCTTGCGGCACATCGACGATAAGCTCGTCATGCACCTGCAGAATAAGCAAGGCTTCAGGCAATTCTTTTTTAAGCCGTCTGCTTACATTTATCATCGCTATTTTTATTATGTCTGCGGCTGTTCCTTGCAAAGGCATATTCATTGCAGCCCTTTCACCGAAAGAACGCAGATTATAATTCGAAGACGATATTTCGGGAATTATACGTCTTCTTCCGAACGCCGTTTTTACATAGCCATGCTCATGAGCAAACGCAACGTTGGCATTCATATATTCTTTTACGCTTGTGTACGTCTGAAAATATTTAGCAATATATTCGGCTGCGGTTTTAGGCGGTACTTTTATATTTTTAGACAAACCGTACTCGCTTATACCGTATATAATGCCGAAATTTACCGCTTTTGCGCTCCTTCTCTGTTCGGGCGTAACGTCATTTATATCTACCCCGAACACTTGCGACGCCGTAAGCGCGTGCACGTCTTCACCCGCCTTAAACGCTTCTATCAACGGCTCGCAACCAGAATAATTTGCAAGCAACCTTAGTTCTATCTGCGAATAATCGGCGTCCACCAGCACGTTTTCCTTATATCTCGGCACGAAAAATTTACGGATTTCTCTACCTTCTTCGTCACGCACGGGAATATTCTGCAAATTAGGCTCTTTAGAAGAAAGTCGACCGGTACTTGTAACCGTCTGATTAAACACCGTGTGTATAAGCCCGGTATTACGGTCGATAAGCGGTCTGAAACCGTCGATATAAGTCGAAGCAAGTTTCGATAACTGACGATATTTAAGAATAAGCGGAATTATCGGATGCTCGTCAGACATTTCTTCTAAAACTTCCGCGTTCGTCGAATACCCTGTTTTTGTCTTTTTCCCGTGTTTAAGCCCCATCTTCACAAAAAGAATATCGCTTAATTGCTTAGTTGAATTGATATTGAAATCGGTTCCCGCAAGTTGTTTGATTTCATCGGCTATAACAGCTATTCTTCTGCGATAAGTTTCCGACGCGGCGTCAAGCGCTTCAGCGTCAATTTTGAAACCCGCCTGCTCGGCTTCGAATAAAACGTCGCAAAGTGGTAATTCTATATCACGGTATAATTTTTCGGTACCCTGCGCTTCCATATCCGCGCAATATTTTTCGTGCAAAAACATAAGCGATGACGCGGGCGTGTTAAGGTCTAATCCGCATCTTTCAAGAGCGCCAATAACATCAACTTCTTTCTGCGTGTAATCGACAACATATTTTTCAAGCATTACGTCTTCCGCGTCAGCCGTAAGATCGTAACCGTATTTATTAAGTTCATGCCGCAAGGACTTTTTATCGTACACCACAAGTTGAGTTTTCAATTCATCCGTAAGTAACGGCTTTATAAAATCAAGAAAAACTTCAAAGGCCACTCCTTCGTCAAAAAGAGTTTCGCTTATCTTAAAAATGTACTCGGTTTCGCCGTCCGACAAACAATAATCTTTACCTGGAACAAGAGCTATTTTTTTATTCTCAAAAATATTTACGTCAAACGTAATATTTTTCAAAATTTCGCATTTTACCGAATGTTTTACAATCTTTTCCGAAATTATTTTCCCGGTTTCAACTGACTCGCCATTCTCTTTATCCGCATCATTCTGCACGACTTTTTTCTCATTTTCGGCAGGCCGGGTTTCTTGCGTTTTTACACCGTCTTCGTTAAGAAAAATTTTCTTTTTCAGTATCGTATTGAACTCGAGTTCGGCAAAAAACGCCCTTGCGCTATACGGAAACGGATAAGAAAAAACAAGTTCTTCTTCTTTTATTCCGAGATCTGTAACCACGTCTATCGTAGCAAGATGCTTGGACATAAAAGCTGACTCTTTTCCGTTTTCTACCTTTTCTTTAAGTTTACCTTTTAAGTCGCCTATGTGTTCGTAAATATTTTCTAGCGTGCCGTATTCGTTAACGAGAGATAATGCGGTTTTCTCACCGACACCGGGAATGCCCGGAATATTATCCGAAGAATCGCCCATGCAGGCTTTTAAGTCGACAATCTGCGACGGCTTATCAAGCCCTGTTTTTTCTTTGAAATGTTCTAAATCTATAACGTCTACGTCGGTAATTCCGCGCTTTGTAAAATATATACAAGTGTTTTCGTCCACGAGTTGAAAACTATCGCGATCACCTGTAATTATAACCGTCTGAAAGGAAAATTGCTTTGCTGCGCAGCCTATAATGTCATCCGCTTCAAGTCCTGCCCTTTCATATGTTTTTATACTCATAGCGGCAAGAGCCTTTTTAACGAGCGGCACCTGCGATACAAGCTCTTCGGGCATGGGCTTTCTTGTGCCTTTATACGCCTGATATTCTATATGACGGTAAGTCGGTTCTTTTCTGTCGAATGCAACGAGCATACAATCGGGGTTCAACTCGTTAACAGTTTTAAGAATCATATTGACGAAACCATAAACTGCATTTGTCTGAACGCCCGCGCTTGTAGCAAAATAAGGCGTAGCGTAAAATGCCCGATACAATATACTATTTCCGTCTATAAGAACTAATTTTTTCATTTTTTTTGAAACCGCCGCGTTTTTTTCTTGCAAAAACCCGAAAGATATGCTATGATAAGTAGGCTTTTGGAAACGATTATATTATGCCACGTTTTGGGTAAAAAAGCAATCGTTTTCATTGTTTTTCGCATAATTGCCGCTGTGGTGGAACTGGCAGACGCGCGGGACTCAAAATCCCGTGATGGCGACATCGTGTGGGTTCGACCCCCACCAGCGGCACCAACCTACGAGATAGATTCATTTTCTTTGATTCTATCTCGTTTTTTTAATCTTATAACACAAAAAAATTCAAACTAAAAATGCGCATTATATTGTTTATTCTGTTCTTTTTAGATATGAAATCCCCAAAAAATAACCAAATTTTGCGAACAAATCTTTCCAAAAAAATCTTAAATATTGCAAAATTTTTTTTATCGGATTTCCAGAGTGCCCGAACCAAACAGGCACTCTTTTTTTATTCCATAATCAAAAAATCTCTCTCATTACTTATAAAAATGAATTATACGAAGAACTGCTTAATTCCGAAAGTCCGCCTGCTTTCAGAATATCCGAAAACAGGTTGCAAAGCGAAATATACAAACTATTGTCTTCTCAGGCTGTTCAAAGCGGCGATCACGATAACCATGTTTTTCATGCAAGACTCATTTTCGATTCGCTTTTGTAAGTATTTTTCGAGCAGAAATATTCTTATACCGACACATACCCGCAGTGGTTCAAAAATCTGCTCGGCGAACAGAAAATAGCATAAAAAAACGCAGCAATCTTGTGCGTCCCCCGCAATCGGGGTTACGTCGGATCACTGCGTTTTTATTTTTTTATTTTTATTTACGTCAGAAAATCAGAACAGTTCTTCTTCGAGCATTGCGCACAGGCAATGATAAACGGGAAGATGGAGTTCCTGAACCTTATAAGTTTCGGTTTCGGGAACGCGCACCGTAACGTCGCAAAGAGCGGAAATCTTGCTTTCTTTCGCTCCCGTAAGCGCAACGGTGTTAACTCCCATGGTCTTTGCAAGTTCAGCGCAGTACACGCAGTTCTGCGAATTGCCGGAAGTAGAAATCAGTATAACGGTATCGCCTTGATCTGCAAGCCCGTAAAGTTGCTGAGCGAACGCGAGTTGCGGTTCGTTATCGTTTGCAAACGCCGTAGTAAAAGCAATATGCGACGTAAGCGAAATCGCCCGAAGCGAGCCTTCGAGCGTATTTTTCATTTTTTCGCCGTCGGTGCCGAACTCACCTAATTTTTCATAAATTTCAGAGTTGATTTTTCTTGTTTTTCTGAATTTTTTCAGCAGTTCGCCCACTATATGCTCGCTGTCAGCCGCACTGCCGCCGTTACCGCATGTCAGTAATTTTTTGCCGTCCGCATATGTATTCAGCAAAATATCGAACGCCGATTTTATTTGCTCTTTATTCCCGTTAAGCGTCGGGTAACGTTCAAAGAGTTCGTAAAAAATTTTTTCGGTAGTATTTTTCATAAATTAAAAATCTCCTTTAGCAACCGATAAAGCGGCGTAATCGCCTATGTTTTCGCCCAATCCCGCAGGCACGACTTCAACGTCTTTAAGCGAAAACGACAGGCATTCTTTTTTCATAACCTTTTCGGCATACGGCATAAGCAGGTCGTTTGCCCGCATAAAAATTCCGCCGATTACGATCTTTTGCGGATTAAGCAAATCGACAACCATCGCAATCGATCTGCCGAGCATTTCGCCGCTCTTTTTATAAACGGCTTTGCAGAATTTGTTGCCCGTGCGCGCGTATTCAGCCATCGTTTTTGCCGAAATTTTATCTTCGCTGCCGACCGCTTTTACATACTCGTTATATGCGGCTTCAAGGCTCTTTTTATTCCCGAGAATTTTCGCAAGCCGAACCATTCCGCTTCCGCTGCAATACCCTTCGCAAGAACCTTTTTTCCTGTAACCTTCGGGACCGTTATCGGTAAGTCGGATATGCCCTATTTCGCCCGCGTTATCGCTTGTTCCGCCGTATAATCTGCCGCTTAAAATAAGCCCCGCGCCGAACCCCGTTCCGAACGTGAGAAAGACCATATTGTCCGTTCCGCGCCCCGCGCCGAACTTCCACTCGGCAACGGCGCAAGCGTTAGCGTCATTCTGAAGGTAGGTTTTTATTCCGAATTTATTTTCGAAATATTCGACTATTTTTATATCGTCCCACAGGGGAAGGCTGGGCGGGCGCATAATTATTCCATGCTTGGAATCGAGCGGACCGCCGCAACTTATTCCTATTCCGTCTATCGGGTGTTTTTCAAGTTCCTTAACGATAAACGCCGAAAATCTTTCAAGCACTTCGTCGGGCGTTTTTCCTGCCGTAGGAAATTCTTCTCTGATTTCGATTTTCGGAACACACCCGCCGTTCACGACATATTTGCCGAGCGTTTGTGCGCATTTAGTTCCGCCTATGTCAAGACCTATATAGTATTTTTCTTCCATTCTCAGTACAAATCGGTAGAAAGATAACGACTGCCCGAATCGGGGGCAACGCAGACCACACGCTTTGTCGGGTTGACTTTAGCTATTTCAGCCGCGACGGACAACGCCGCACCCGACGATATTCCCACAAGAATACCTTCGGTTTTGGCGAACAATCTCGAGTTTTCGTAAGCCGCTTCGTTACTGCACGACATAATTTCGTCTACAACCGAGCGATCGAAGAGTTTGGGAACAAAGTTTGCGCCTATCCCCTGAATTTTGTGTCCGCCGGGTTTACCGCCAGAAAGTACGGGTGAAGAAAGGGGCTGAACGGCGATTACTTTGATTTCGGGGTTTTTCTCTTTAAGAAATCTGCCTACGCCGCTGACTGTGCCGCCCGTTCCCGCTCCCGCGATGAAATAATCTATTTTTCCGCCGCAGTCGGCATAAATTTCGGGTCCCGTCGTCATATAATGCGCCATGGCGTTAGCGGGGTTTTCAAACTGACCGAGCGTTATTGCGTTTTCGGTCGTTGCTCTTATCTTCTGCGCTTCGTCGAGTGCGCCTTTCATTCCGAGCGCGGCGGGCGTAAGCACTACTTTCGCACCATAAGCCGACATCGATTTAATTCTTTCCTGCGACATGTTTTCGGGCATAACTATAACTGCGTTATATCCGCGAGCCGAACATATAGCCGAAATGGCAATGCCTGTATTTCCGCTTGTCGGCTCGACTATAGTGCCGCCTTTTTTAAGCAAGCCTTTATTTTCCGCGTCGTTAATCATATATAGCGCCGCTCTGTCTTTAACCGACCCCGCGGGATTAAAACATTCGAGTTTTACAAACACCGCAGTGTTCAGTTCTTTCGCCGAAGAATACGCTCTTGCTTCGAGCAACGGCGTATTTCCTATAAGTTGATTCAATCCGTTGTATAACATAATTCAGTTCTCCTTTGGATTATTTATCATTCTTTTTATTCAATGTATGTTCCGTCGGAAGACTTTTTAAGCTCGAAAACGTTTTTTTTGCATCAAAAAAAGAGCCTTCCGCTATCGATTTGCTTTTCGCAAGGGCGGACACCCGCCCCCGCATCAGCAAATTACTTCTTGTTTTCTTGGGAAAGACTCGCACAACGAATATTCAATTTACGAGTCTATTATATCATCCTTTACGAAAACATTATTCATCCTTTTGTGTCAAAACAAAAATTTATTTTTGTACTTTTGGCTAAAAATCGCGCATATCCCGCAAAATTTCAGCCAAACCATGCAGCACTTAACCGACATCAGTCGGGTAAAAATACGCGAACTTCAAAACTGTTTTCGTTTGCGATTTCAAACGTGCCGCCCGCACTTTCAACCGAATAGATCATGCTCCTTATCCCGTTGCCGAAAACAATATCCTTGCCCGACGTTCCGTTATCGGTCAACGTCAGTTTATATCCGCCCAGCACATATTCTACGTTTGCGTAAACTTCGGTCGCGCCGCCGTGTCTTACGGCGTTAGTCGTACATTCGCGCAGCACTTTCAGCACTATATCGCTCTTTTCCGATATGCCGTATACCGCGCCCGATACTTTAAGATTTACGCCGATAAGCCTGAACGAATCGATAAGTTCGTCAATGCGGTCGCGCGTAGAAATGACCTTGTTTTCATACATTTCGGGCATCATCGTTCTTATCAGTTCTTTAATTTTTTTCAGGTCGATATCGTTGAATCCGTCGTAGTTCACTATTCCGTGAAGAATGGAAAGCCTTTGCGCCATAACGTCGTGAAGGTTACCCTTTACGCGCAGTATTTCCTTTTCGGTTTCAATCGAAACTATATTGTTCAACGTCGTTTCGAGTTCGGCTTTTACCGCCATTTCTTTTTCGCTTGTCTTTTCCAACTGAATAAGAATAAGTTCTTCTTCGGTGACGTCACGACAGACGATCTGTTCAATATTATGCGATTTTTTAGTCCACGAAAAGCAAAGATATTGCCGACCTGAACAAACAATGACCGAATTTGAAGAACCCCGTCTGCCGCCGTCTTCGGCAAGCTTTTCTATCTGCGCGCAGATATTGTTTGTTTTTTCATATTCGTCTATGCCGAGCGCGTCAAGATATGCGTGCATCGCGCTGTTTATAAACGAAATCTGCCCATAGCCGTTTGCAAACAGTATGCCCTGAGACAACTGATCAAAACCTTCTTTGACCATATATCGACCGGGTTCGTTTTTTATGAACCGTTCGCGCTCTATCGCAAGAAGTACGGTTCTTACAAACAGATAACCGACCGAAAGAATATAAACGTACCGCCACCACGCAATGTGATACATAAACGGCAGATTAAGCAAAAGTACCGCAATATCGACAATCAGCACAGGTCTCTTGCTCCTTATAAACATAACGAGAGCAAAAGCGGCAGGAACCGAAAGCAAATACCCGAACATGCTCAGAACTACGACCGTATATCCCGTTTTTATAAGCGGCGTACACCAGACTATATACAACAGAACCTGACTTATTAAAGAAAACAGATATGCAGTTCTTATCCCGTCGGGCACGATAACTGTAAGTGAACGCACCGCGTCTATCATCAGTATAATTGCGCATACGTTCAGCACTATCATAATCAGAAGTCGCGCGCCCGATTGCAGTTCAAGTAACTGAGAAATCGTACTCATACGCCGCACTCCTTCCGCATGACTATGCGATATTCGTTATCTTCCGATCTGCGCTCGATGATATAACCGTTTTCCTTCGGAAAAGATTTTGCATCGGAAAAGACAGGCTTTGTTTCGGTTTCTATGCCGGCAACGCAAATACCCTTGTCGGCGTTTACCGTGACGAACAACGCAGCGTTGGTAAACGAGAAAGTTTCCGCGATATATTCTACAAAATCGTTGAACGCAAGCGCATACTGTACCGATACGTCGTTTTTGCAGATAACGTTAAACGCAACCGAGAACATTCCCGCGCTTCTTACGTCGGCTTTAATTACGTCCGTCATCATTCTGAACTGAACTTCCGACAAACAATCCGCCGTCCTTGCAAGCAGAACGAGCATGCTCTTCTGTTTAAGATACCCTATTCTCAGCCTTATAGCCGACAGTTCTCTTCTTACAGATTCTGCGTTTTCGGCATTCAATTCGTCCGGTAAAGCCTTTGCAAGCGATTCTATTTCTTCGATTTTCAGTGCGACCGCGTTTTCTATTTCGTCATAAAGTTCTCTTCTTGCTTTCAGCGAAGCCTGTTCTTTTATAAGTTCCCGACTTTTTGCAAGCAAGGCGTTACTCTGTTTAAGACGGTAATTCTGCTTTTCGGCTTGTTTTCTTAAATCTCTGATCTGCGAAAGGTCTTCTTCTATAATTATCTTTCCGCCGGATATAGACATCTCGTCAAAACGAAGATCCGGATTTGTACCGACGCGATATCGGTCCGGATTAAACCCGCGCGATTTATAAACTATAGTTCCGTCTTCAACGGTAATGCACACAGGCAGCATACTTTTATCGAGATATTCTATATATTTACCCCTGTTCTGAATAAGCCCGCACTGCATGCACACTTCGAGTATTCCAGCAATGAACAAAAGACCTACGACAACGCTGTCGTTCGCGATCGGAACATACACTATTCTGTCATAGCATATGGTGTAAAACAAAAGATAAACGAGAAAGGCCGCAAGCACTATAATCGGAGAAATAATCTGCGCGTAGTTATTGCGCCTTGCCGTGCCTACTATAAAAACAACTATACTGCCCAGTATAAAAATCTTGTTGAAAATCCGATCAATGTTTGCCTGACAGCCGTTGATGACGATGCTTTTAACCGCCTTTGCAAAGATAACAAACTTAATCCTAATGATTATTATAATCAAAAGAATCTTAAATTTGTTCTCATGGATGACCTGAGAAGAGTTAACGGTAATTCCGGTGTATTCAATTCATCAATAGTCGGTAAAACTTATAACGTAAAATATCTAATAGATGAAGGATATTCAGACGTTGCAAAGTACGACTATGAAATCGGCGGCATTGCAAAATTCGACTCAGATAATTACATCTGTTCACTCAACGGAAAAAGTGTTATATCTCTCTATTGTCCGATAAGTGAGTATCTGAAAAACTATGACAAAATCTATAAACGCTGCTTGGAAAAAGGCAGCGAAGAAGAAATCGATTACATGGAACGGTTTTACACCACCTACGGAATTAAGGCAAAGAATCACAGCGCCGTTGATGAACAACTGGTAGGTATGCTTGATGAGGCAGGAACTGGATACACCCACAGCTACTATGCTCAGAGC
>CAKQXZ010000028.1 GCA_934292955.1 uncultured Clostridia bacterium | reverse complement strand
AGATGTCTGCGTTGCCCAAAATAGCTGATTTTATCAGCCGTTTTGAGTTTTCATTTCTCTGTTTTCTCGCTTTTTCCGTTCCATTTTCGAACCACGCACTTCGCGATTTCAAAGAAGAGATTTCAAATAATCTTCTACGTTCCTATATTCTATTCCGTTTTCCAAAGTTGTATTTTCTCCGCGATAGATGACCGCTCTCTTCGTGATTTTCCCGTATCTGAATTCCGTGTTTTTCAGTTTTTCTTCGTCAACCAAATGTCTGAATTGCTCTTTCGCTTGTTCCTTGCTGTGCTTTACTTCGTAAATTTCACAAGTCGCATTCGCATTATCCGCAACAACCATATCGAATTCGCCGACGGCGAATTGAAGCTGAAAAACCTGCTTTTTCGGATTCGCAATCTTTGTTTCAAGTAACACAATGTCTTCCATCATTCTGCCCTTTATATCGCTCAAAATCCGTTCGATAACCGCATTTCTTTCGTCTATTGAAAGCTCCTGAAACTCCCCGTCTTCAAGCAACGATTGCACGAGTTCTTTTGCTTGCGAATATCTCATTCCCGGTTGAGTAAAAACGGTTTTGAAGTTCTTTCCCCGCCCGACAGGCAACGTCTGAATATCGATGTCCACAGTTAAATCCAAAGCGTCGAGATACTCTTTAATTTCTCTTCTATGTTCTTCCGAAATCGTTACGGTCTGCTCTTCCCTGTTTCTGATTTCGAGCAGATTTTTAAGCCGCTTAGTAAATTCTTCTTTGTCGATTCTGTCAAGAATATCGTTCTGATTCTGCCTGTCGTTTCGCAAATTCTTTGCCGAAACGCCCAAATCGTGAGACATAAAATCTTTCGTCAGAACGTCTAAAGTGAAACGATGGTTGACATCTTCCACAACGCGGTTTATCGCGCTCGTCAGCTCGTTTTTCTCATATAAATCATAGAGCGCGCGAAAATGCCCGCCGTACTGATAGCATTTAAGAGAATGCTGAATATTTTTGGCTATTGCGCTGTCGACGTATTCGTCAACGCTTTTCTTGTTTGCGAACGTGGATTTTTCGTTATAATGAACGCCGCCGAGGCTCATCGTTCCGCCGTAACAAATATATTCATCGATCCCCTTTATGCCGAGAACTTCTTCAAATTCCCTGTACGGAATAAACGTGGTATGAAGGAAAATGCAACGGTCGTATAACTGCTCGTCTTCGGAAAAGAAGAATCCGAGCGAATCCGTACCCGATAACACGATTTTCATTCCGCAAGCGGCAAATATATCCGAAAAAAGCGCAGCGCCTTCGATAAAATCTTCGATAAGCGTTACTTCGTCTATAAACACATATTTGTATCCGCTGTTCATCAGGTATTTTAAGTCCTGATTGATATCGCTTAAACCGATTCCCGCGCCGACCTGAATAAATGCCGTTTTTGAAAAATCTTCGTCGTTCATTTCGGCTATAACCTGGCGTATGAGCGTCGTTTTACCCGTGCGCCTTAATCCGTAAAGAATAAAAACTCTGTCTCGAACATCTCCGTAAACATAATCGCAAATATTCTTATAAAGACTTCTTTTTTTATAATTTGCGACTGTCTGAACGTAACTTTTCAAGTTTTCTCCGAGCATTACATCGGTTCTGAAAACGTGCGTTTCCTTTTTTTCTTGCTCGTTTTTCTTCGGTTTGGGAAGCATAAAAGTAAGTTCTTTTTCGCGTTTTTGAAGTTCGCGTCTACGCTCTATTTTCACGCGCAATTCTTCGGCAAGTTCGTCATCAACATATTTGCTTTTCTTTTTGCCGTTTTCCGTCCATTGAAGATACTGCTTCGTTTTTCCGTTAATCGCCTTTTTCGAGATATACCCTATCGGCAATTCGGATATTTCTTTTTGAACTTGTAAAAGCTCGTTTTGAATTTCTTGATTATTCATAATGTACTCCAGAATACCCTAAAAATAATTTCATTAAAAGCAATTTAAAGCTTCATTTTGAAAGAAGTAATGATATTTTTTAATCGTTGAATCAAGTCATCATAAGTCATTATATCTGCTATATTTTTATATTGACGTTTTATCAACTCAAAATCTCTTTTTTGCTCAAGATTGAATTCATTACTACGTCCTAGTAGCAATATTCCCTGAGGATTAACTATTTCAGGAGTTATATCAATCGGTATTTTCTCCTTTAATTTCGATATAACATATTCGCGATTTTCTTTTCTTGCCGTTAAACAGAAAATATATTTTTCAATCTGCTGTATTGCCCCAGCAAATTCTCTTACGGGAACATAATTGTTTCTATACGATGCTTGTTTTGTTAATATTTGTGCATCAGGTTTTTTTATTTCCAAAATATCTACAAACCCGCCATGGTCCACCAATAAAAAATCAGGACGTTTATCATACCCATCAATTCCTTTAAACTCGATTTCTCTTGTGCTAAAAATATATTTTGGATATAAAAGTTGTAGAATTTGATGAATTTTATCTTGCCATACTCTTTCATCAAATCCTTGTGCTTCAGATAACATCTTTTCCAATTGGCGCAAAGCAATCGAAAATTGCTCAAGTTCAATTTTCATGTTTGCTTCTGAATAATTAGATCCTATTTTCTTTGTGCTTTTCCCAACTATATACTTATTAAAAATAGGTTCATACATGTCGGCTTCTGGAAACCATTCTTTTAAGATATTTCCTATACGACTATTAGCATATTTGTTTAATTCAATACTATTTGGAAAAATTTTTAATAAATAATTAAACGCTTCAATCGAAATTCCATTTTTTTCTTCCCACTTACCACCTATATATAAATCATTATTTATAATGTTATCTATCTTTTTTAAAATCGATATATTTCGATAAGCAACAAACATTTTAGGTTTTAATACGATGTCATTTGAAAAATAGAAATGATTAGATACACTCAAAATGTCCGAGTCGAGTGCTACATAATCAGCTCCTATCTCACCAATACAGAACCTTATAACTTCTTCCGTATCATGCTCTTGCTCATCATTTCTATACAGATTACACTCTTTTACAAAAAAAGTATTTTTAATATGATGTTCTTGTTTTTCCTCAACAATTTTTTCAAACAACCAATCCACACCATTATCTGGTGTATAACAAAGAATTAATTTGGTTCCTTTTTTTTCAAAAAATATACTTTCCATTATTCACTCCTCAGTAATCACACCTTCTATTTCTTTTTCTAAAATGGCATACCCTTTCTTTGTATCTTTTCTTCTGTTGAATTGAATAACCGATTGTTGTATACTATCTACATCAGTAAACATCACACCAATCCTCGCCTCGTTTAATAATAGCGCATTTATATATTCAATGTCCGGCGCATAGATTTTCCTAACTTTATAGATATATTGATCTTCCGAACTTAAAAATTGTCTGCTGATTTTATATTTGTTCTTCGGCGGCATAATCATATCCCCTTTTATTTGAGATATTCTCCGCATTGGTTCCGTCAATGAATTCCCTTGGAGCTCGGGTTTGAACATTATGTGATTCAGAAGCAAAACCCGGTTATTCGAAATCGGGTATATACAATGCATATGAAGATTCACCCCACTCCTAACAGGGAATATTTCTAAAGTAGGATAAACATCCGTCAATAAAAATTCACCACCGCGAGCTTCTATGATTGTCATATAAAATCCTATTATATCATTCATAAAATCTGTTTTAATAATAGGATCTATCTCTTCACTTTCCTTAACATCTTTAAATGTTCTGCATTTAGACAAGATCTCTATTTCTCTTTTCCATAGATCTTCAAAATTTCCTTTTGCGTACCTTTCAAGCAAAGTTTTCGTGCTTTCATTAAACTTGCAATTTTTATATTGATCTTTTCTTAAATCAGAGCGAAACGACAATAATGAAAGAAAAATCCTTAACGCCTCCAATTCTGAACGCGTAATAATAATCTCATTATCTTTTAAAAATTTTTGTCGGATTAAAGTTGCTATTTCTCCTTCGAAAATAGCCAACGAAGACTCAATTGATGTCGGTTTGTCTTTATGATTTACTTCATCCCTATACATATCAAAATTCATAAATATACTTCTAGGATTACGTTTTTCCAAAACTTCTTTTTCTATATCCCAATAAAAAACTTGTCCTTTATTATCAAGGAAATTTTTTAAAATAAATTGCGGAATATAGTGATGTCTTTTTGCTTCTGACATTTTATTCCCCCTACGCTTTATTGTAATACCATTATAACCCCTTTCTTTAATTTTGTCAAGGGGTTATTAGGGGTTATGTTGTCGAATTATGATAACAAAACACAATTTTCCCGAATAGCATACAAGCGACTACGAATTTGTAGCCGCTTTTTACGTTATTTATCTGACAATTTTACGTCGGCAATATCAAACCAAGTAGCGTTTTTGATAACCGCTTCCGCATTACCGTCGCTTAATTGAACAAAATTGATTACGTCGTCTTTCGGGAACCCGCCATACCAATAACGCCACCCCATATCATTATTCGGAATAATGCCGAGATCATCGTTTCCGAGCAGTTTATCTGCTATTTGCCCGGCGTGTCCGAGAAGAACGGGAACGCCTTTATCTTTCATCGCGTTATACATACGCACGACTTCCGTCGTCAAACAATGCGTTCCTCCGGAAAGATAAAACCAATATCCGTCGTCCCAAAACAAATACAAATGAATCCTCGTATGCGTATGCCCGCAAGAGATTTCCCACATGTGCGAAGGGTTTTCTATCTTCCATTTTTCCTGCGTGCTTAACTTAAACCATTTATCGAAGTCGTCTTGCGAATTCTCGTCAAGCAAACTCATTCCTCCGTCACGATCATCGCCGTGACGTTTGAACATTTCCTTAGGCGTCTTTCCATCCAACTCCTTATAACCTGCGGCGGCGTAACAGTAAGAACACACTTCATAATATTTGCCCGAGGACATACGTTCATAACTTCCCGAAGCCTTTGTCGCAAATAAGTCATTGCCGGCTTTGATATGTTCTATAAGTTTGTCTATTTCTTTTTTCTTTAACCCGTCCCTATCGTGTCTCTTGCTTTTCGGAACAAGCCTCCAATAGAGTGCACGGTTGATAAACCCTTTTCTGTTTTCGTAAGGCAATCCCTTTTTGACATAATCGTTATATACGCCTTGTTGCAACATTCCGACAGTGTTAGCGACTACCTGACTCAAAAATTCAAGTATTCTGTCTAACCGAGAGTCCGGGAAGAAATCCCCTTTCATATCTGGGCTTCTGCGCACAAGCACGGTATCGTCAAGAAAAATCATAACGTAACCGTTTTCGTTGATGACGCCGATTTTGAACCATACGCGTTTCCACGGAAATTCTTCTTCCATATCCTTTTGAAATTTCTCTTCAGAACAGTCTTCGGGAGCGTAATACTTATTGAATTCTATGTATTGTTTTAACGTTCCTCTCGGCACGGAAAACCAGAACTCCCACCGTTTATCGGGATAAGTCGGTTTTATTTTTTCTATTTCACCGAGCAATTTATTCACTGACTGCAACCCGCTCTCCGTCAATGCTATATCGTTATGATTTAATCTGTTTGAGTGATAAATATACTTATACAAATCGACTTCGGAAGCCGACATTCTTATTTGCTTGTCCATCTTTACCTCTTTAAATCTTTATCCTTTACCGACGTCATTCGCCTTTCCAAATTCCGTCCGGTCTCATTTTTGCCATTGTCAAAAGTTGCACCAATGGTCTTTTGGCATTACCCTCCGTTGCTTCCCAATAGTTCTTTGAAACATCGTCGCCTAACGCGTTTATCGCTTTTTCAAGCAACGGTATGCTTTCAAGTCCCGTCTTTCCGAAAATTGTTCCTATACCGTCTTTACCGAACACGGAATCACGATGATAAATTTTACTATAATTATACGTTATATTCAGCCATAGTTCCGTAGTCCCGCCAAGCATAAAAGTCCCTCCGCGCATCATATGCGGAGCATCCGAATGTAACACCTCACCCGTTACCCTATCTGTAAGAGAAATATCCCAACTCATTTTATACCTCTTTTATATATTCTCATCCTCAAGGACAATACAATTTACCCGACCGGAATATGCGGTGCAACCGTCAATTGCAATAATACCGTCCGCATAAAACGGTGAAAAATCGCTGTCCTTGCCAAACTCACTGCACTTTCCTTCAAGCCGACAATGTCCCCACGAACAATGCCAATGCCCACAGACAATCGTTTTATCCTTTTCCGTCACCCCGTAAGAGTATGCAAGCATCCCGTTTATCCACCGAGCTTCTTTCCAACTCGACTCGCCTGCTTCTCGCCAATCTTCGATAGGCGAATAATAATTTGCAGACCAGCCGTGACGATTGTTGCAAGGTATCCACCCGTGAACAAATACATGTTTTTTCGTTTCGTAATAATTCAGCATTTTCGGAATAATTTCCGTTAGATACGGCGTTGCGCACAACTTGTTTATAATATCCCTGTAGTCATCCGTAAAAACATCCGTTCCCGTTAAATCGATAACTGTTTTAACCGTGCCGTTACTCCAGTGGTGCGTATGCTCTATTCCGTATCCAAACAACTGCTTTGCGTCGCGAATCAAATCTAAAATTAAATCTTCGTGATTTCCGCGCACCAAAATTACATCATCGTTCTTTAGAAGCTCGCAGATAAAATTTTGCATTTTCACCGATTCCGATCCCCTGTCGAACAAATCGCCGCAAACAATCAATTTATGCGGAGATTTATCCTCAAAAAAACCTTTCTCGGACAAAGCCTGCATTGTTTTACTGTAAAAACCATGCACGTCAGAAATTACATAATATCTCATTCCTTATCAATCCTCTGCTCTTTTGTTTTTAGAATTTCGTCTAATGTAACCGGCACATAATTCCAATACATACAACCGACATTATAAATCTGTAAATTATACCCCTTTTCGTTTAATGTTTTTGCGATAAGAAATTCTTCCGTTGCCTCCGCCGTAAAATGCGAATGCCCGTGCAAATGAATTGCATTATATCTATGTCCGTTGTAAAACGGAATAAAATAATGGCTTAAAATACACCGACGCACCGTGCCGTCGTCAAGCGTAACGCTAATATCGTCATAATCTTTTATTCCTGCAAGTGCTTTCTTTGCCGCCGCATTATGTAAAAACCGATCATGGTTGCCCTTTATTAAAACAATCTGTCCGTTCAAGCGTTTTATAATCTGAACCGCTTCGTTTGTTGCGGTTTTCCATATCAAATCACCTAAAACGTAGACAATATCTCCTTTGCCTACCTTGTCATTCCAACGCTTTATAAGCTCATCGTCCATTTCTTCCACAGTTTCAAACGGTCTGTTGTCAAACCTTAGAACGTTCTCATGCCCGAAATGCAAATCGCTCGTAAAAAATATCTTTTGTCTTTCCATTATCCGTCTCCGAAAATTTCGTCGCAAAACGATTGTAGTTCAATTTTATCTTTCATATTCAAATCGGCACATGCCGACAACTTGTCCGTATAACGTTTTTCAAAAACGTATAGCCTCGACGAAGTAGTCTTTGTATCATCATTATATCGAATCATTTCGGGAAAGCCCCAAAACATAACTCCCACTTTATCCGAATATCGGAAAGCTTCGTCAAGCGCATATTCTAAAAACTCAAACTCTGGTTTTATCGCTCGGATATAATCCTTTCCGTCTTTAATTATTATCTGACGAAACATAGCGACTTTTGCCCTCATATAATATGGATAATGCCAGATATTAACGTGTTTCCATTTGTAGCTTTTCTCATAATGCTCACTTTTGCCTATCAGTCTCACCGGCGTTAAAAATCGACTGCTTCCATACTCAACCGGATGCTCGCAATTTTTATTCCCCGACTTAAACTCCGTAAGCACAGCATAAAGCCCGTCAACGTCATTGCCTATCGATTTATTGTTTCGAATAGCGATTATCAGCTCTTCGATTTCTTCCTGCGTTCCATAATAGTCTTTCCATCCGGATGAAAAGCCGGGACGAGCATAATCTGTAAGCCGAATCCTGTAAAACTGTTTATTCTTCATTATTCTTAAACCAACACTGCAAAAACGGCGTGTTTTTTGGATCGGCACAGAAATACAAGAAATCTCGCGTTATCTCTTCAATCGTCGTGCCATTTTCTTTACAAATCTTTTGCACTCCGTCGTAAAGTGCCTGCTCTATTTCAAACACCACCTCTACTTCTTCTGCCATAGAATCTCCCATATTTACTATTAGTCTCGCCAAAATTATAGCATAAAAAAAGACCTATTTTCATCCCACTCAAAAACGTTTCAACTTTTAGAAAAATATTTCAATTTTCTGTTTTTGTTGCAACTTTTTGAAAAATGTTTCAACTCGAAACCAACCACAGGTCAACTTTTAAACTACCGGTTTATTGTAATTCAATCACTTTTAGTATACTTTATTTACTGTTCCGCTTCGTAAAAGCATTTTCCCGCAGTATCTCCCGCAGAGCCTTTACCATATCGATGATAATCCTGCTCTCATACAATGTACACTCTTTAATTTGCTCGGCAAATTCGTTTTCGCACACGTTTTCATGCGTGTTTATACAGTCCGCCAAAATGTAATCTGCCGAAACGTCCAGCGCATTTGCTATATCGACGAGCGTTTCAAGGCTCATGCACTTCAACCCCGTTTCCATATAACTTATGTAACTCGTCGATTTCTCTACCGCTTCAGCCAAATCTGCCTGCGATAAATGCTTCTTTTTCCGTGCCTCTTTCACTCTTTGTCCGATAGTGTAATAGTTAATCATGAATAAACCTCCAAAAAAATATTCATGATTATTATAGCCGTTACACTATATTTTCGGCAATCGGCTGTTGTTTTCATAGCCAATAGACGATAAAATAGTCATGAGAATAAAACGGGAGACGGAATATGGACGACGAAAATTTGTTAAAACTAAAAGAAATCGGCAATCGTATTCGCGCCGCCAGAGTAGAACAACACATGAGCCAAGACGCATTAGCGTTTGAGGCAGATTTGAGCCTTAGCACAATGAGCGACATTGAACTCGGCAAGTCTAACCTTCGTGTCGTTACTTTAATAAAAATTATCGAAGCGTTAAAGATTTCCGCAGATACAATCCTGCGCCCGGACGTTCCGAATGTGAACGGTATTTACCAATCGGAGTTCAGCGACCTGCTGTCCGATTGCTCCCCCACCGAGATGGAATCCATTATAAGACTCGTTTCCGACGTCAAAAAAACTTTCCACTCAAACAAACTATAACCCACACAACATCACTTAATCAGGTTGCCGAATCGCCATTACTCGGCAACTTTTTTATTTTTCTTATGTTTTTATAAACCGACGGTCAACGACTTGACTGCCGGTTTATTTCTTTTTACGCGAAAAGACATTATAATTGATTGCGGAACAACAAGCATACGGAGAGACTATGGAAGAATTAAACGTATTCGATAAACTCACGGCTATTGCAACGCCGGCACAACTTACTATGTTCGGGGACTCTGAACGTTCAAGAGCAATCGCTGAACATAAAGCATGGCTTCAAAGCATCCGACACGAACGCCCGAATACCGAAGCGAACTATAAAATAGGTATTTATATTCGCTACTTTAATCAGACAAAATACGAAGATTATCTCTCATATCACAAAAAACAGTTTAACGACACTATCGCCCTTTGCCCGAAGTGGAAACTTGTCGATTTTTATATAGATGAGGGTGCGACAGCTCCGCATATGGAATCTGCCAAAGAATGGAGCCGATTATTGCAAGATTGCATGGACGGCAAAGTCAATCTTATTATCACTCAAAAAATCGGTAACGTTTCGAGAGACATGCAAGAATTGACGATATGCTCGCGACTACTTGCCGCACAAAATCCGCCTATCGGTATTTATTTTATATCGGAAGACATTTTTACTTTAGCTTCTTACTATACACACGATTTGAGGGACACAAAATTCTTCCCTTCCGAAGATTGGGAAATACTCCCCGACGAAGATCCAAAAGGACTGATTTCAAATGATTGATATTGAAAAACGCGAACAAAAGGAACAGGAAAAAAAGAAAACTCGACAAAGGATGCAAGTTAAAGTAGATCCTAACAACTACGAGTTTATTCCTGCCCAAAAAGAAACCGACTATTACGACAATGACGTCAATCAAAGAGTCGGAATCTACGTCCGCGTTTCCACCGACGACGTAAGGCAAACCACATCATTTGAATTACAAAAGAAATATTATGAAGATTTCGTTACAAAACATCCAAATTGGACGCTCGTGAAAATTTATGCCGATGAAGGCATCAGCGGCACCTCTCTCGACCACCGCGTCGGATTCAATGAAATGATTTCCGACGCAAAAAACGGTAAACTCGATATGATTATCACAAAAAGCGTATCCCGTTTTGCCCGTAACGTTCTTATCTGTATCGGTATGGTTAGAGACTTAGCTGCATTACACCACCCCGTCGGTGTATTTTTTGAATCGGAAGCCATATTTTCGCTAAACGACGATTCTCAAATGGCTTTATCTTTTTTAGCCACGATGGCAGAAGAAGAATCTCACACGCGTAGCAGAAGCATGGAAACATCCCTTAGGATGCGACTCGATAACGGTATCCCCCTTACCCCTAAACTATTGGGTTACTCTCATGACGAAGACGGACAACTCATTATCAATCCTACCGAAGCGCCGACCGTTAAATTATGCTTTTATATGTATCTTTACGGCTATTCGACTCAACAAATCGCCGATACCCTTATCGCTCTCGGTCGCAAATCTTACCTCGGGAATATCTGCTGGACGGCAAACTCTATCGTGCAAATCTTGCGAAACGAAAGACATTGCGGCGACGTTCTAACAAGGAAAACCTACACACCCGACTTTCATACCCATAAAGCAAAGAAAAACTACGGGAAAAAACCGCAAAGTTTATATAAAAATCATCACGAAGCAATCGTCTCCCGCGATGATTTTATTGCCGTTCAGCATATGCTTGACAATGCAAAATACGGCAATAAATCTTTTCTACCTGAACTGAAAGTAATCTCGTCCGGCATACTAAAAGGTTTTGTCATAATAAATCCGCGCTGGGCGGCATTCAAAGAAATAGATTATCTTCAAGCCGCTCAAAGCATTTACGAACAACTTGCTGAAACCGATACCGAACAACCGACTCTCGTTGACGATAATCCGAAAGAAGTTCAGATAGAAGTAGCCGCCGGGGATTTCGACCTACGGGATTTTGAAATTACCCGTTCAGAATTTTTCGATTCCGTAAAACAGCCTTATGTCATTTTTGCAAATAAAAAGATTAAATTCGGCGCTACGATTACGAAGAAGTTCGCGGATAAAAATTACATAGAATTACTTGTAAATCCAAAAGAAAGAAAATTCGCCATACGCCAAACGGATAAAACAAATCGGCAAAGCGTATGCTGTTCAAAATTATCCATAGGTCAACATCTTCCTCGAGAAATCCCGGCTTCCGCTTTTTTCAGCACGCTATACGATCTGTTCGGGTGGAATACCGATTATAAATACCGCATTATCGGTTCTTTGCTTGAAAAAGATAATGAAATTGCCTATGTTTTCAACATAGATAACTCTGAAGCCTTTTTCAAACCGTATATCTTGCCGAAAGAACAAGACGAAAACACAAAAATCCAGCATCTCACCCCTTCGGGGAAACGTATACGCGCAATTCCGCAAGAATGGACAAACAGTTTCGGCAAACAATACTATATTCACGAACAATCGATTGCCGCGTTAGCCGAACAAAGCGAAAAAGACTGGAAATTACGCATAGACGGTCAGCTTTGCGATACCGGTAACAACCTGAACGTAACCGGCTTCGACGAATTACGAACTTATATCAATCAAGAAATAAGCAGCATCACCACACAGGAGTAACAAATGAGCGATACGAATACATTGAACGATTTATTGCCCGACTCATTAAATCAAGAAGAACTACCAAACACTCAACAACCGTCCCTTGCCAAAGACGATGAAATATTAGATATGACCGGCGGCTTCGATTTTGACGACTATCAGGTCGTCAGACGAGAATTTTTCGCACATATAAAAGAACCGTCCGTAACCTTCAACGAGTGCAAATTATACGTCAACGCCGCATGCCTCTCTAAATTTCCGAATGCGTCTTACGCTCAGGTTCTGATAAATCAGAAAAAGAAAATTCTTGCTCTGCGCCCTTGCGAAGAAGGCGCAAGAGATTCTTTTATGTGGTGCAATTCTTCTAACAGTAAAAGGAAGGCAAAGTCTATCACATGCAAACTGTTCTTTGCAAAACTTGTGTCGCTTATGGATTGGAATCCGAATTACAGATATAAACTGTTGGGTAAACTTATTCACGCGAACGGCGAATACCTCATCGCGTTTGATTTAACCTCAACCGAAATTTATCGAAAAGCAAAAGTCGGCGAAGATAAAATGAAGGTTTCCCGAACGCCGGTTTACCCGTCCGATTGGCAAAACCAATTCGGTTTACCGTTTAACGAACATAAACAGTCCTTACAAATCAATATTTTCGACGGTTATGCGATTTATTCTATAAAAGAAACCGGACAAGATAACCACTCAGAGGTATCAAATGACAACCGAACAACAGAATAATGTACTCCTTACAATCGATCCGAGAAAAAGCAGAATACGTTTACACAAAACTACCCTTCACGCTCTCGGTGATCCTAAATTTATCCAATTCCTTATAAGTCAAAAACAGCGAAATTTCGCGATACGCGCCGTAGATAAAGAATTTATCGACGCGCAGCCGCTCAAGGTAAATATAAAAAATCTCTCACCCGACGATTCATACGAAGTTTTTTCAGCAATGCTTGTCAATAAATTATGCGACGTTTTAGGCATAGCCGATATAAAAAGTTCCTACAGGCTTTCAGGTTGCATTATTCCGGAACAAAACATGGCTCTATTCTCGTTTTCGTCCTTAAGAAAAATAGACTTAAAGGAAGATTGCAATGGATAAGCTCCCTATACTTAAAATAGATCCTGAATTTAAAGACCTGATACGGCCTTTAAGGCGTAAAGAATACTTGCAATTAGAAGAAAATATCCTTGACGAAGGCTGCCGAGATCCGATAATTATCTGGAATGACTATATAATCGACGGGCATAACCGCTACTCAATATGCACAAAATACTCAATTCCTTTCAATACCATATCAAAAGATTTTGCCTCGCGTGAAGAAGTTATCGTTTGGATATGTAAAAATCAGCTCGGAAGACGAAACATTACGGAGGAAACGCGAAAATATCTAATCGGTCGACAATACGAATCCGAAAAAATCATCGACAGCAAAAAGAACATACACGGTAAAAATCAACACTCGTTACAATCTAAACAAGACGAAAATGACGAGGATTATATTATTGATTCCGAACCAGAACAGTCAATACAACGATCGAAAAACAAAACCGCGCATATTATAGGAGCCGAAAATAATATCACCCATGCAACCGTCCAAAAATACGCTTATTTTTCTCGCGCTCTTGACCATATTGCGGAACAATGCCCGGAGCTAAAAACAAAAATTTTATCCGGTAGATATAAAATCTCACATAAAAACGTTCTTGCGCTCGAACAATTAAGTCCTAAAGAGCTAACACAACTCAATGTGCGACTAGACCGCGGAAATCATCCGTTCGTGCAATATTGCACCACCCGCTCGATCATCGAAAACGAACCTAAAGAAGAAGCCAAACCGCATCAACCGTCTGTAAAAGATATGCCCGAACATAATCCGGACGCCCCTGTAATTCAACTTTGTCTTACCGTTCCGTCATGGATTACTTCCGTACAAAAAGCTACTGAGCCTGCAACCATCGCAAACGCATCAGACAAAGCGAAGCAGCAACTACTCGAAATTTTAGACAAGCTGAAAGCGGCTATTGATACCGTTACCGATCTTATTAAGGAGGATTAAACATGCCCGATTACAGTGAATTCGTCCCGAACGTTCACTTTGAACAAATTCCTATTAAAGACCTTGTATCAAATCAAGACTATCAAAGAAATTTATCCCTCGGGCATATAAACCGTGCCGCAGAAAATTTTGACTTATATCAAATCAATCCCGTAAAAGTCAGCCGTCGCGACGGCGTAAATTACGTTTTTAACGGTCAGCACACTATAGAAATCGTAGCCTTGGTATCCGGTTCGCGGGAAACTCCCGTTTGGTGCATGATATACGACGACTTATCCTATACCGCCGAAGCAAATATCTTTGCAAACCAGCAAAAATTTGTAAAACCGCTCCAACCGTATGAAGTCTTCAATGCCAACGTCGAAGCCGGAAACGACACCCAACTTATCATTAAAAGTTTAGTAGAATCATATGGCTTAACAATAGGAAACAAGAAAGGTCCGGGAATTATTTGCGCCGTATCGACTTTAGAAAATATCTATACGAATTATGGAATGCAAACATTAAATCGAACCTTACGCTTGATTATAGGCGCATGGGAAGGCGATCTTCATTCTTTTTCTGCAAACATTCTTAACGCCGTCGCAAAACTTGTTTCTATCTTCGGCGACGGTCTTAACGATGATATTTTTAAGGAAAAACTCGGAGCCGTTTCAGTAAAACAACTCACCCGCGTCGCAAAAGAACGAAAATCCGGTTGCATGGGGTTTGCCGAAACCATGATTATAGAATACAACGGCAAGAAAAAGTCTCGCGCCAACCGTCTGTCTATGGGCAGACTTTATTCTAAAGGTTACTCGGGCGACATCGGCGAAGATGACGAAGACGATTCTTTACAAGATGAATCCGAGTCCGAATACTCTGTCATTGAGTAGAAAGAGGCTTGCCCTAAATTATTGGGCAAACCTCTTTTTCGCTAAACAACTCTTATCTATACCCGTTTTTCCTGCACACTTCTGCTACCGACTCGGCAAACAGCGATCTTGAATGCTTCTCCGGATTATCATTAACATTCTTTTTATATATATAATAATCCAATAACTCACCCCAAAGGTTATTACTCTTTAGCCATGAAATTTTAGAAGGTAAAAGTTCAAATCCTCCCCCTCTATATTCCCATGTGTAATTCTGCTTGTCCTTGTTAAATCTAATGTATTGCTGCCTACCGTCATTACAATCGTAAACTATCGCAATATCACAACTATGTATTATTTTAGATTGCAAAACACTTTTCTTTTTTATAGTCAAAACGCTCGTCGAATCCTCACAATAATCGTAACCATACTCTCGCACAAATCTATTAAATGCTTCACGAATAGATGTCCTGATCTCTTTAGGCGAATACTGCTCGTTATCATCATTCACAACGATATTAACATCAAAATCAAAGCCTACATTAGATTTTCTATCGTATGTAATCATGTTACGGCTCGAACTACCCACAAAATAATATTGAAAAGTAAAGTCGTCCCTAACAAAATCTTGCACCCGATGTATTAGATCTATCAATTCAGCTTTAATCGGTGCCGCTTCCCTCTTTGACACATAACAAAAATCATGCATAAATTATCTCCTCTTATCCCATACCTGCCAAATAGCGGTTATTCCGCTAAATCGCATTATTATATCCGATAAAATATATTATGTCAATAGTTTTATGCCGCAAAAATGCGCTTTTTTCTAAAAATATGCGATATTTATTCTAAACCGGTCGAATTCGACCGGTTTAACCGTTTCGATTTCGATACGGTTACAAAGCCTCTTCAAGCAACATACCGTTCTTTAATTCTATAATGATTGTATGGTCTTTTTTTATCCGCACTTCCTGAATTATTCGTCTTAATTTGTTATCCGTTATTTCGGAACAATCGGCATTATAAAGAGATAGTTCCTTGCTAAACCTACTCAGCTCTTCGTTTCTCGTCTTAGCAGTAGTCATTTTCTCTTCTATAATTGATTTTTCGTTTCGCAAAGCCACAATTCTTTGAGATAGTTCGATTATTTCTTCCCTTATCCGTTCCTTATTCCCTTGCGTCGTAACTTCAATCATTGCGGCGTCTTCCATTTGCTTATTCAGCTCGTTTATGCTTCTTTCGATATTGCATAAATCATCCGTATAATCATTGCCACCGAATTGCTTTGATAACTCCGACAGAACAATGTCAAGCGCTCCGCTGTTATTCTGAATATACCCGTTTATCGACCTATAGACCGCTTTATGTATCAATTCATCGCCAACAGATATAGACTCGCACGCTTTCCCTCCATGCTCGATTCGCGTAATACAACGCCACACGATTTTTTTCTTACCGCCGGAAATCCACATACAACGTCTGTAACGATTTCCACACGAATCACATACAAGCAAATCCGAAAAAGGATATTTCCCGCTAAACTTACCCTTTGCCGTAATCGTTTTATCCGACACACGCGGTCTGCTGCGGCGCTTTGCCATTTCCGACTGAACTTGCTTGAACGTATCCCGATCTATTATCGCCGGGTGATTGTTTGAAACAAGATATTTCGGCATCTCTCCGCGATTTTTTCTTGCCTTTTTTGTAATACAATTCTCTATATACGTTTTTTGCAATAACATGTCGCCGACGTATCTTTCGTTCGTTAAAATATTACGAATAGCATTTCGACTCCAAATATCATTGCCCGTCGCTGTTTTTATCGGCGCAGAATCGAGATATTCCTTGATTTGATCCACGCTGTTCCCGTCTAAATACATATCGAAGACGTCTTTTACATACTTAGCTTCCTCGGGGACTATTTCCGGCTGACCGTCTTCGCCTTTTCTATAGCCTATAAGATTGTATCTGAACTTAAACGTTCCTGATTGCATTCTCCGCTGTATTCCCCAACGAACGTTCGCACTGATATTTTCACTTTCTGCTTGAGCTAAAACGCTATAAATACCTAATGCCAACTCGCTTTCGGATTTTAATGAATCAAGGCATTGCTCTTCAAAATACACACCGATTCCAAGTGCTTTCAGTTTACGAACATACTTGAGCGCATCTACCGTATTTCTTGCAAAACGAGCAACTGATTTCGTTATGATATAGTCGATTTTACCTTTTTCGCAATCTTTGATCATGCGAAGAAAATCGTCTCTTTTCGCTGCTTGGGTACCGCTCAGCCCTTCATCGGCATAAATTCCTGCAAACCGCCATTTGGGATTTTTTGCGATAGCGTCCATATAATAGGCGACCTGTGCCTTATAACTTTCAAGCTGGTCGGAACTATCCGTTGACACACGACAATACGCCGCTGTACGGAGTATCGAAAGTTCTGCGTTCGCCGCTTTCTTTTTCGGATCCGCCTCTATTCGCGTTATGATCTTTTTTGCCGCATTCACTGAACTTTTCACCTCCCATATCGCTTGAAACAACGCTTCCGTTCATAAATGTAACAGTTATACTTCCGTTTTGCTCTATTTGTAATTTTGAAACATACTCGTTCAAAAAATTTTCGCTTACAAGACCGGGGACGTTCTCTGTTTCTTCTTTTATTGCGTTCAGTAATTGTTCCTTACTTGTATCGTCTACCTGTTCTTTGCAATGACTGTATTTTAACTTTGCTAACTTAAAAATAAGATTTTTCCCTTTGTTAAAATCGGGTTCGGGCGAATCCATAATCTTACGGAGTTCGTTTCTGCATTGTATTTCCTCAAAATTATACGAACTGCTTTTACCTGAATTTCGATTATCCAAAAGCGACGAATCGTTTTTTATTGCTGTAAATATTTTTCCAAACTCGGCAAAAATCAATGCATCATCTACATAGACGTCATTTTTACAACCGTTTCCGCATATCCACTTCTCTCTCGACCGCCATTTCGTTCGCCTCGTCATCAACTTCCCGCATTGGGCGCAAACGATGTTCTTTTTCAGATATTCTATATTTCCCGAAAAATGCTCTTTCTTAAAACCTTTCGTATTTTTTAAGCCATACGCACTTTGAAACAAACCGTTCCCGACTATCGGCGGATAATCATCCGCTCCGATATACTTTTTGTTTTCGATTATCCTTGAAACGCGATTTTTATTCCAATTACAGTTTCCTTGAAAAAAATCCACGTTACGCGCGGTTAGTTCATCGGCTATTTCCTGTAACAGTTTCCCTGCGGCATATTTCTCGAATATTTCGCGCACCACAACGGCTTCCCGATCTATAACGCAAATTTTATTCCCGTCTATCCCGTATCCGAAACTAATCATTCTATTTGCCATTTCACACCTCCGCGCTGAACTCTAAATCTCCCTTCAATACAAAAGTGATTGCACCGCTTTCTTCTATATAAATTTGCTTGATTATTCCATTGAAAATATCTTTATCGAATTCGGTTATCCCCACAGGAAATTGCTGAAGATTTCTTTTAAGCTCTCTCAGCCTTTCTATACAGCGCTCATCGTCGTCCTCACTCACCAAATGCGCCCGTCGCGTTTTCAATTCGGATATTTTCTTTTTAATCGTATCCGTTTTCTCAAAGTATAAATCCTCGTTAAACGAACCTTCGGAATAAAGAGTAGTAAACAAACTTTCCTGTGCGCTTAAAACAGAAATATCTTTATCGATTTGCATGATTTCATCGTTTCCGCGATTTATTCTTACCTTCAGCATCTGTAATTGGGCAATGGTTTCATCGATAAGACTTTTTTCATTCCGTCTCACCTTGTTATACATTGAAACAAAAGCCCTCTCTATCTGCTCGTTCGACCTGTTCGGCGTATGGCAGACATCTATGCTCAAGCCTTTTTTTGAACAACTCCAAAGCATTTTATCGTTTCTGACGATAGGACGGTATGCCCAGCCGCAATGCCGACATTTTATCTTCCCCGAGAAAAATTCCTTTCCCTTTGCCCCGCGGCAAAATGTTTTCTGTCGCATTTTCTTGATTTCTTTAACTTTGTCGAACTCTTCTTTCGTTATAATGCCTTCATGCGTATCGGAATAATAAAAACTGTCCATCTGCCCTTTGTTCGGACGATTTCGTAACGGTAAAACGTTCGGCGTATAAGTCTTCCCCATTATCATATTGCCCGTATACCGCTCATTCTCTAAAACATAATTTATTCTACCGATATTCCATAGCATATCCCCGGTTTCGTGCGCTTGCATATATTTTACTATCGCGTTTGCGCCAATTCCGGACAAATACAAATCAAAGATTTTTCGGATGTTTCGCGCTTCGTCCGACTCTACAACAAGCTCTCCGTCTACAAGTTTATACCCGTATGGCGCAATGCCGAGTTTATACGTTCCCTCTTCCATCCGCATTCGGATAGACTGCACCATACGTTTCGATAAAGACATCGATTCATTCTGAGCAAACGCGCTCTTTATGTAAAGCAGCATTTCGGAATTCATGTTTTCCGTATCGATTTTATCGTTTTCAAAAAACACGCTCACTCCGTAAGATTTTAATTCTCTTACCGCTTCTATACACTCCAACGAATTTCGCGCAAACCTCGTAACGCTTTTTACAAGTACACGGTCTATTTTCCTGTTTTTGCAATCTTTAAGCAGTCTTTTAAACTCGTCTCTTTTATCCATCAACGTGCCGCTGATGCCCTCATCGGCATAAATGTCAATGAGTATCATCTTCGGGTTTGACTTTATGTAATCGGTGTAATACCGCATTTGCGTTATAAACGAGTTGACCTGATCGGTTTTATCCGTAGACACGCGGCAATATGCGGCAACGCGTATTTTATCCGTTTTATTCCCGGTGGTTGCCGCAATTACCGTTACTCTATCGGATATACCTTTATAATCATTAGTCAAACTCATTTTCTTACGTCCCTTAAACTTATTACTCGCACCGATAGCCTTTTTGCTACTCTTTCGTTTAATTCTTTCAACACGGAATATTCGATATTCCCTGCTTTATAGGCTTTTCTCATAATACTCCACGCCGAAAGATATAATAATTCATTATTCGCACCGTTCTCTTCCGCTTCCATTTAAGTCCTCCCTTACAATGAAGCGCAAGAAAACAGTATTCGGTTATATCAAGGCATAAACGCTTACGCTCCATCAATTTTGATTGATTGATTTTTCACGTCTATGCCTTTCGACATACCGATTTGTATTTAGTTATTTCTTATTTTCTTTCTCGACTTCCGCTTTCAAGGTTTCGTAGCCGGCGAAGATCAACTGCACTTTCGTGATATGGTTCTTTGCCAAAAATTCGTTGATTTCCTCATATAAATCCCGCGGGATCATCGTTCCGAAATTTCCGCTCGTCTGCTTGCGCTTATCTTTGTTGCGTTCCTCGTAACTTCTTCTTGCCGCTCTGCGCGGCGTTGTTTCTTTCTTTTCCATAAAAACCTCCGTATTAGCCTTGTGAAGTAATGGCACAAATCAACGCGCCTATGATGTTCATTACGAAATGTCCTGCAATAAGCACGCCTGCCAACGCAAATCTGCCGATAGTTCCGACTACTTTTAGCACTTTCATTTTGATACCTCCGTTATTTTACATAAACGATTTCGTTTAAGATTTCTTCTTCGATAAGCCTTTGCATTTCCGTTTCCCTTTTCAGGTTTTCCATAAAGTCTGCCGACCTTTTGAAACGCTCTTCTTTCGAGAACTTTTCATACATCGTTTCGTACATTTCGTCGGCGGCTTTATCTACGCCGTGCAGATATTCGGGAAGATTCGCAATCGTCCAATCGATTCCTTTGTCCTCCAAATACTGTTTAGCAAGCGTTCCGTACTTGCCGTAAACGTGCTTTTCGGGTTTAACAGCCTTTTGATAAACCTTGATTTCCGCTACGGTCAATCCATCGCCCGCTTCCGCTTTTCGCATTACTTTTGCTTTGTTCATAGTTCCACCTCCGATTTTCTTTCATCGTATCAATACGATAGCACGCGATCCGTGATTTGTCAAGCTGTTTTTACAAATTTTTTTGTGAAATTTCAGCTAAGGACGATCTTTTTTTCTTTTTACCCTGCAATCAGCGCCGCGATACCTTTTACAAGATACGGACAAGCAACGAGAATGGCAAAGATAACGACAAGTCCGATGACGTAATTTTTAATCATTTTTCTCGCCTTTTCTTTATCTTCGTTCTTCTGCGCAATCGCAAAGAATACGCCCATCACGATACTCCATACGCCTGCGGTCGCTAATAGCACCCACCACATATACGGCTGATATTGACCGAACAAATATCCGATATACGAAGATACCTGCTCATACTGCTCGCCCATATTCTGCGTGGTAATCGCTCCGCAGTTCGTGCAAACGTAAGTACGAATATTTTCGCCGTTTACTTCTTCCGTTCCCGTGAGTTCGTAGTTATGCCCTGTTGCGGGAATATCCGAATAATACTCTTTCTCGCACTTCGTGCAATGGAATTTTCTCTCGCCTTCCGTTTCGCAATGCGGTTCGCGCACGACTTCCGTTTCATAATCGTGTCCGGTTGCCGGAACGATGTTGTCTTTATATTCGTTTCCGCAAGACAGGCAGGTGTGGAGTGTATAACCTTCGTCCTCGCAAGTGGCGATAAAATACGAATCGGTGAATTTATGCCCGACCGCTTTCAGAATTTCCGTCTTTACGCAATCTTCGCAGCGGCGGCATTTCTTTCCGCGATAACCTTCTTCCGTGCAGGTCGGCGCAACTTCGATTTCCTCATAGTCGTGTCCGAGCGGCGGCACGAACGTATCGTTATATCCCGTCCCGCAACGCGAACAAATATGCGTTGTGTAGCCCTGTTCCAAACAAGTCGGTTCTACAATCTCCGCCATATAATTATGACCGAGCGGGCTTACGATTTTTGTTTCGGTCTGCGGACAATCCGCGCACTTTCTTTGCATAACGCCGCTTGCCGTACAAGTCGGTTTGGTTAAGTCCACCCATTCTCCGAAGTTATGTCCGGTGGGTTCGGCGTAACTGTCCGTATAGGTATAGCCACAACGCTCGCACTCGTGAACGGTATTTCCGCGTTCCGTGCAAGACGGATCGATTACCGTATCCTTATAACTATGACCGAGCGCGTCCGTATCCCGTTCGTCAACGTAAGAACATACCGAACACGTTCTTTCGTCTTTTCCCAAGTCCACACAAGTGGGTTCTTTTACGGTTGTCCACTCGCCGTATTTATGCCCTTCCGCTTCTACAAAATGATCCGTATAGGTGTTGCCGCAGGTTTTGCAAGTATATCTCGTATAGCCTTGCGCCGTGCAAGTCGGTTTTACGATTTTACTCTCGTAGTCGTGTCCTTTGGCTTCGATAAAATCTCCGTCGTAACTATCTCCGCAACCCGTACATTTATATATGGTATAACCTTTTTGCGTGCAGGTCGGCGCAACCATAGAATACCTTGCGTAGTAGTGATCTACCGTAAATTTATACGTTGTCGAACGGTTGGCGTCGTTGGTGATTACAAAACTGTATTCGCCCTCTTGTTCAATCCAAGTTCCGCTTGTATAGCTTTTCCCGTTCAACGTTGCATAGCAGTTACTCGCCGTCCAAATCACGCAAACTTTATGACTGTTGTCCGACTTCACTATCGTTGCTTCGGGCGCGTCGATACTCATATACATATACCAAGTATCACTCCTGTTGCCGAAACCGTCCACAGCGTAAAAACCATACGTGCCGTTTACCGCTGTTTTGGAAAAGACGACGCTTGAAGTTGTGCTTGCCACAAACGACGTACTGTTCGGCGTTTTGTAATACAGCGTTACCCCGCTGTAATTATCCGAAGCAGTAACGGTAAACCCGTCTTTCAACGTTTTCCCGAACCCGCCGACCGAACTCGTAATCGTAGGTCTTGTGTGATCCATCGAAATCGTATAGGTCTGCGAAGCGTTCCCCGCGTTATCCACGCAATAGAACGAATACGCGCCGTCTGCCGTCAGTTGCGTTCCGCTTGCGTATTCGGTATAACTCGCCGCGCCGGGCTTTTTAACGTAAATCGTCTTTACACCGCTTCCGCTGTCCGTCGCCGTTGCCTTGATATAGTTTGCTATGCTTTTGAATCCGTTCGATACCGAAACATCTCCCGAATATAAAGTCATTGTCGGCTTTGAAGAATCAATCGTAATGCTTTTCGTCGCGGAAATGTTCCACGCGTTATCTATGGCTCTGAACTGATACGTTCCGCTTGCCGCGCTTGCAGAAATACTTGTTCCCGACGTATAGGTCAGCCAAGACGAACTGCCCGGCTTTTTATACTGTAAGTAACTGATTCCGCTCCCGCTGTCCGTTGCCGAATAGGAAAACGTCTGATTCGTGTAACTTCCCGTAATTTCCGTACCGCTACTGTTCTTAATCGTCCCTGTGGGTTTTACAGTGTCGAGATACAGAAAATATGTTCTTGAAGTATTGCCCGCCTTATCTTTTGCATAGAAAGAATACAAACCGTTCGTAGCCGTACTTGCTATCGTAGTAGATGTTCCCACATTCAAATAAGAATTGCTATTCGGGGATTTAACGTACAACGCGCTGACGCCGCTGACGGAATCCGAGGCGGAAACGTATGTGGACGAATTCGTATATTTTCCGGTAGAAGAAGTCGCCGCGCCCGAAATCGTCGGAGCGTTTGAATCCACCGTAAACGTAAAATACGCGTTAAAGCCTGCGGAATCATACTGTCTTGCGTTTACAAGCCAGCCTCCGCTTGCACTGAAACTTGCCGTATACTTTCCGTCGGCAAGTCCCGTTAATGTTATCGTTTTTGTTCCGCTGCCGACTCCTTTTCCGGAACTGTCCGTAACGGAAACAGTCGGCGTTCCTTTGGAAGAACTTAAAACGATCGTTACCGTGCTGCTTTTAATGCAGCCGTCCCAAGTTGCCGTTCCCGACGAACCAGAACCGTAAAGCGAAACGGAATACGTCGAACTCGTAAACTGCCCTATTCTTGCCGAAAAGCTCGTAGAAGTTCCGCTTCCCGTGGTCGATTTACCGCCATTACTGCTATACCACGTCGAATATGTAATGGGTATCGCATATTTAGGCGTAGTTACTGCCACCGCATACGCAGTCGTGCCGTTTGCAAACAGGCTTGACAAGCCTACCGCAAAACACAACGCGAACACGGCACACAACAGCGTTCGTAAAAAGTTTTTTCTTTTGGTTTTTACCACTTAATTGCCCTCCTTATTGTAATTTTCGCCCGTTCTTTCTTCAAACAGGCTCTTGATATACTCGCCCGTCGTAATTTTCACGTTGGTGCGAAGTTCGGTTGAACCGATGAAAAACACCTGTCCCATTACAGCCGAAATAATCATTCTCTGCTCGTCTGCATTGAAACTGTCGCCCGCCTTGTAAACGTCCAACACGTCTTTCATATCCGGCGCGGACAGTTTGAATATAAAGGTGTACTGCGAGTTTTTAAGAATAGCCGAAGTCTTGCTGCGGAGTTCTTCGTTCGCGTTCCAATCGGCTATATTCTGCGTTGCGGGAATAAACGAGCCGTTATATTTTCTGATTCGCTTACTCATCGAGAAGAAAAAGTCCAATGCAATCGGGAATTTTGCGTCGATAAATAAATGCGCCTCGTCAGCGATAATAAGCGTTCGCAAATTCTTTCCGCTTTTGTTCGCTTCCCTTGCGTTGATGACTTCCTGTTCGATAAACCGAAATACTAAAAGCATTTGCGCGTTCGCAACCGTATTGTTCTTGTTCGCGAAAAGCGATTGAAAGTTGAAATCAATCAAATCCGCATCCACTTTCAAAGTAGACGGCGCGTTCCAAATATCCGAATATCTGCCGCTTACGAATTTCTGCAAATACAACTCCGCCGTTCGCATATCCCGCAAAGTCAGACCGTCCGTTTCTTCCTTGTTCTTTTCCCGTAAGACCGCCAATAAGTCGGTAAACAGCGGAAAATCCTCGGCATTGAGCCGTGTGCAGTCCGTCGTTTCGTATATTCCTTTTCTCGCATACGCTTCTACTGCAAGGTTGTTTATAAGCTCGATAACGTCGCTGTTCGCGCCCACGAAAACGATCTTGAAGAAACTTTCAAGTATTTTCAGGTGCGTGTTGAACGTTACGACCGGATCTGCGGGCAAGCCGTCCTCGGTAAGAATTTTATATATATGGAACGGGTTGATTCTGCCCTCTTTTGCGTTGCCGACGTCGATAAGATTTCCCGACAAGTTTTTCGTCAAGGTCAGATACTCGGCTTCGGGATCGAGAATAATCACTCTCGTATCGTTCGCCCACTCGTTGGCAATAAGCGATTTTAAGAAAAACGATTTGCCCGAACCCGATTTACCGATAATCATACCGTTACTGTTCTGATACAGATT
>CAKQXZ010000027.1 GCA_934292955.1 uncultured Clostridia bacterium | reverse complement strand
TTCTCGCATTTCTTTATGCGCCTATACTTCTTCTTATCGTCTACAGTTTCAACAACTCCAAAGAGATAGGAACATGGTCTGAAAGTTGGGGCTTCGGTCACTACGCACTGCTTTTCGGCGATAAAGACATAATCGCCGCAGTATGGAACACAATCATTCTTGCGTTCGTAGCCGCAACGCTTGCAACCCTGCTCGGAACAATCGGTGCAATCGGCTCGTTCTACTCAAAAAAAAGCACGCAGAAAATTCTCGGCGCGTCAACGCAGATTCCGGTAATCAGCGCGGAAATAGTAACGGGCTTATCGCTCGCGATGATCTTCGTTTTCTTCGGGTTTAACGGCACTTGGGCTTCACTTATCGTGGCGCATATAGTAATATGCTTCCCGTTCGTGTATCTGAACGTACTACCAAAACTCAAACAACTTAACCCCAACCTTTACGAAGCGGGACTTGATCTCGGCGCAACGCCCGCAAAAGCATTGTTCACAATAATCATTCCCGAAATTCTTCCCGGTATTTTTTCGGGCTTTCTGCTGGCGGTAACAATGTCGCTCGACGACTATATCGTTACTTCCTTTACCAAGCCTGATACGCTCGACACTATTTCAACTTACACTTACAACGCCTATGCGAAAGGCGGAGCAAACACTTCGGTACCGGCCCTCCGCGCGTTGTCGACCATAATATTTATAATAGTGGTTTCGGTAATAGTGTTTATAAACGTGCGTGCGGCAAAACAGGCTAAAAAATACTCCCGCTGACCGCGCGGCAATACGTTTTTTACTTGATTACAGGAGAACTATAGATGAAAAGAATCCACCCCTTGATTACGGCTATTATCTTACTTTCGGTTTTAACGTTCACCTTTTTCGGCGGATGCGCTAAAGACGAAACCGTTGAAGATAAATCCGTTATAACATTAAAAGTTATGAGTTGGGAAGACTATATCGACGACGAAGAATACGTCGACGAAGAAAACGATATTTACGAAGGTTCCGTTATAGAAGAATTCGAAAAATACTGTAAAGAAACCCTGCACAAAAACGTAAAAGTCGAGTATTCCACCGTCGGAACGAACGAAGAAATGTACACCAAGATCAATCTGAACAAAGAAAGTTACGATCTCGTATGCCCTTCGGAGTACATGATTCAAAAAATGATCGGCGAAAACATGCTCGAAAAACTTGACCACACAAAAACCGCCGTTTACGATAACAACGTTTCCCGCTATATTTCCGATCTCTTCAAAAAAATACCCGTTACCAAGGCGGACGGCTCTACCGAATATCTTTACGACTACGCGGCGTGCTATATGTGGGGAACGATGGGTTTTGTATATAACCCCGAATTCGTCGAAGAAGCCGAAGTTACCGACTGGTCGGCGGTATGGAACAAAAACTTCAAAAACAAATGCACCATAAAAGACAGCGTGCGCGACAGTTATGTGCTTGCTCTCGGTTACGTTTATCACGACGTCCTTATGGAATACAAAGCCAAACTCGACGCGGGTGAAATTACCGCAAACGAATACAACAAGCAACTTACCGATATTTTCAACAACGTTTCGGATGAAGCGGTCGAAAAAACGGGCGTTGCGCTTAAAGAACTTGCCCCCACCCTTTACGGCTACGAAGTAGACAGCGGTAAAAAGGATATGGCGGCGGGCAAAATCTGGATTAACTTTGCCTGGAGCGGCGACGCGGTTTATGCAATGGATTACGCCGAAGATCCCGAAATGGTCGGCGAAAAAACCGCGGAACTTAACTACATCGTTCCCGAAGAAGGCAGCAATATTTTCTTCGACGGCTGGGTTATGCCTAAAGGTTCCAAAGTAGAAATAGCGCAGGAATATATAAACTTTATTTCCGATCCGCACTACGCTCAGCGCAATATGGACTATATCGGCTACACCACGTCGATAGCAACCGAAGATATTTTCGAAAACGTAATAGATAACTACGGCTATGCAAACGCGGTAAAAATAGGCGATTCCTATTTTGCCGCCGACGAAAACGACGAACGCATTCTCGACGAAGACGGCGAATCGGTCGAAGTTTACCCCGTAGACCTTTCCTACCTTTTCAAAAAAGGCGATGACGACGATACCGACTACACCGTTTATACCGACACTTTGGGCAGACAGTTTTCCGCTCAGTACCCCGATTACGAAACGGTCACGCGCTGCACCGTAATGCGTCATTTTACCGACGAAGAAGTTGTTAAGCTTAACAAAATGTGGGAACAGTCAAAACCCACCGCATGGCAAGGCGTATTTATAGCTTCGGTTATCGTTATAGCGGTTTTCGTTATCGCATACGTCATTTATCGTCTTGTAAGTTCCGATTTATTCAGACCAAAGCCGAAAAAAGGCTATCACATCGTAGACGAACAAAAATGATAAAAATCGCCCTATAGGTCGATTATCAAATAAAAACATTAAGCCGCGAACGGATTAAATTCCCCCGACGCGGCTTTTATTTTACCAAGTTTTTAACCGTTTTTGTCGGTTTTACATTGATTAAAATCTTTTTAAGTAAATTAAAATAACGCTTGACTTAATTTTTGTATAGCATTATAATAATATAAGAAATTGCTGTTGATAATCAAAAAATTGCTTATTTTATTTAATATATTGCTATGAAAAAGAAAATCAGTTATTACGAATCAAAGCGCGACATAATTAACGAAATCGCCGTTCTTGAAATGGAAAACGTAAAAGCAGATCCGCATTTTCACCGTTGCATAGAAATGTTGTTTATAAAAAACGGTGAAGCAGAAATTTGCGCAGGCACCCTTAAGCGCACTTTCAGACAAGGCGAAATAGCGTTTATAGGGCTATATGTCGTTCATTCGGCATTTGCCGTCAACTCAAACTCAGATACGCTGCTTATTCCGGAAAAGTATTTTGCGGCAGCTGCAACAAATTGTAATCTGAATTATTTTGCTCTCGACGACGTGGAATACAATAAAAAACTATTCGAAATTGAAGAAGAAATAAAAAAAAGATACACTGCCGCCCCGCAATTTATGCTCGAAGGGTTAGTATCCGTTCTTTTAGGTTATATCAACGAAAAATATACGCCTTGCGAGCCTATGCCCGCCGAAACGCAACTTATGAGCAGTATCGTCGATTGGATAGACAAAAATTTTATGCAAAATATATCTCTTGAAACGGCGGCGGCGCATTTCGGTTTCAGTAAATACTATTTTTCAAGACTTTTCAACAAACTTTTCGGTTGCAACTTCACGGTCTATCTTAACCGTGTTCGCGCAAGATACGTTTACGATAACTACGGAAAAGGAAAAACCGTTACTTCGCTTATATACGAAGCCGGTTTCGGCTGCACGTCGTCTTACTATCAATTTATCCGTCGCGAACAAAATTGATCGCTCGACGCACTCTGCTTTTTATATTAAAAATAGCCGATAACCTACCTATAGGTCGATTATCGGCTATTTTTATTTCGACTGTTTATTCAGTACGGGAAGCATAACGCCATCGAAAAACTTATTGAAATCTTCTTCGAGCTGCTCTATCGTTTCGTTATTTCCGTCATAAATAAAATCGTAATCGTACTGCTCTACGTCGTCGTCCGCATGGTTTCCGTAAGCTTTGTTCTTATGCTTGAACGAAGGATCGTTTCGGCGGATAAGCAAAGTTACCGTTTTAAGCAGAGCGTTATCTACGATTTTTTTAATCTCTTCGCTTTCTCTGCAATGAACAAACATAATTTCGTCGTCGTTTTCCAAAAACTCTTTTTGTTTTTTTAGAACATAATTAAGCGGCAGATCGTTATACGCTATAAACGTCTGTTTAAGGTCGGCGAGCATCTTCCTTGCGGCGTCGGTTTTTTCACCCTGCCAGCCCGCATAAGTCGCAATATCTTTTATCGGATCAACGGTTGAAATATTCATTACTTTATAGCGTTTTGCGGTAATTTTGCAAACCGTGTCTTTTCCCGAACCGCCCTGTCCGTTTATCACTATAACAACTTTATCCATTTTCCGTCACCCCTATTTATCGTACTTTGTAATTAAACTTTATTTTCGTCCGTATTATCCGCGTTTTTCTTAATTTGCGCGTCATTTATATCGTTCGGCTCGCCGTCTGTTTGCAAATCGACTGCACATTCGGCAGCTTTTTTCTTTTTCCCGAATTTAGAAAAATCGAGTTGCGCGATAGCTACAGCCACAAGGATAAGAAAACAACCGAGATATTCTACCGCACTCATAATTTTTTTGAAGAAAATCAGTTCGGCAATCAGCGAAAACACGCATTCCATACCCATAAGCAAGGGCGCGATATACGCGGGAACATATTTTTGTGCAACCATCTGCAACGTGTAACCCACTCCGCACGAACCTACACCGAGAATAACAATGCACCAGGCAATCTGCGGAATAAGGTTCCAGGTGCTTCTTTCGAATATAAAACCGATCGAAGTGCATATAATACCGCAAATCAGAAACTGAATAAACGCAAGGCGTAAAGGATCTGAATTTTTAGCGAACTTATCAATAACGAGAATATGCGCCGAGAATGCAAACGAGCAAAGAATGAGCAGTAAATCTCCCTTATTTATCGAGAAAGACGCAAGATCCTTAAGGTTAAAGCACAAAAAGAACATTCCGAAAATGCCGAGCGCAACGCCGAACCAACCGTTCCAACTGATTTTTTTGCCGAAAAAAACAGTAATTACGGGAACGATTACAATGTACAGCGCGCTTAAGAACCCCGCTTTTCCGACCGTGGAATATTTAAGCCCGACCTGCTGCAGTGTGCTTGCAAGCGTTAAGAAAATACCGCAAAGCAGCCCGCCGAAAAGCAGGCTTTTTATCTCGGTTTTGCTCTGAACACCCAAAAACGTTACTTTTTTATGGCGAACCTTGTCGGCAATAAGCATAACGGGAATCAGTACGACCGAGCCGAGCAGACACCTTAATCCGTTCAAAGAAATAGGTCCGAAATTTAAGTCTACCGCAATTTTTTGCGGCACGAACGCAAAGCCCCACACGCAGGACGTTATAAGAAAAAGAATTACGCCGAGCGTCTGTTCTTTTCCTTTTTTATTTATAGCCGTATTGTTATTAATCACTTTGCGCTCCTGTAGTTTGTCTTTAATATACCATTCAGCCCTATATCTGTATTTTTATTGATTGAAGTCGTTTTATTTCTCAAACAACCCAAATGTTATTATAATACAACGCGCCACGATTTGTCAACAAAAAACCCGCTTACATAACAAGCAGGTTAATTGATTTCAATATATTATGTGCATTGTATTACAACATTTATTTGCGGCGCATGGTTTTAGAAAACCCAAATATCGAAAGTCCGCCGCAAACTATTATGTAGCCGAATACGACCGCAATATTAACAAGCAAGCCGTCGGTCGTTCCCGCAACTATATGCCTGCCCGCTTCTACCGCATGCACGAACGGCAGACAATACGAAACGATTTTGAACGCGCCGCCGACAAGTTCGAGATCGAACCATGTACCCGAAAGCCATGCAGTAAGGTTTGTAAGCAGCGCGCCGCACAGGCCGCCGACCTGTTTAACGCTTAAAACACTGCCCGCCGCAAGACCTAAAAATATAAACAACACTGAAACGGGAACCACGAAAAGCGCGGCAAGAAACACGTTTACCGTCAGTTTAAGCCCGAGAATAATCGCAACCGCATAGCATATAATCGACTGCAAAAGCGCAAGCGGCAAAAGCGGCAAAGTGTAACCGAGAATAAAATCTTTTGCGCGCATAGGAGTCGTGCACAAACGCGATAGTAGTTCCGTTTGTCTGTCCTGCGCAATCAGCGTTGCCGAAAACAATGTCATAAACGAAAGCCCGAAAACAGCAATTCCCGGCGTAAGCCTTTCAAGTTCGAATAACGCAACCGGCACGTTTTTCTGTATTGCCGTCAGCAGGAGCAATATAACCACGGGAAAACCCAATCCGAAAACCGAAGTCAACGGATCGCGCACAATCTCTTTTAACGTGCGCTTTGCAAATATCAACGTTTTCATAAACTATTCTCCACAATCGCGATAAACGCGTCTTCGAACTTGCTCGTGTTCGTCATAGCGATAAGTTCTTGCGCCGTACCGCTCGCCACGATTTTTCCGCTTTTCATGACGCAAATGCGGTCGGCAAGATTTTCGGCTTCTTCCATATAATGCGTGGTAAGCACAATGGTGATTTTACCTTTAAGGCTTTCTATCACTTTCCACAATTCGCGCCTTGCAAAAACGTCAAGACCTAAAGTCGGCTCGTCCAGAAACAACACTTCGGGTTCGCCTATAAGAGCCATTGCAATACTTAACCGCCTTTGCCAGCCGCCCGAAAGCTTGCCGGCCGCTTTGTTTTTTATTCCTTCAAGCCCGAACTCGGCTATTACTTCGTCGATCTTTTCCGCGCGTTTTTTCTTATCGAACCCGTAAGCCCCGGCAATCAGATCAAGATTTTCTTTGACCGACAAGTTTTTGGCGACCGCCGTTTCCTGCGGCGAAATGCCTATTTTTTCCTTTACTTTTTCGGGTGCGGTCATTATACTTATTCCGCCGACGAAAGCGTCACCCGAATCGGGTTTTACAAGACAGGTCAGCATTTTTGCAAGCGTGGTTTTACCCGCGCCGTTCACGCCGAGCAGCCCGAACAATTCGCCTTTTTTAACTGTAAGACTTAAGTCGTTTACCGCAACAACGTCTTTATATCGTTTTGCAAGATTTTCAATTACTATAGCGTTTTCCATATTTTACTCTTATTTTTGATTGCATATTTATTCTTAAATTAAGTATATTTATAACCTGATTAGACAACGGTTTTAAGCGCACGTTTTTTTATGCGCCGCGTTTACTTGTTACTTCATCTGCCCGAATCTTAAAGACAGACCAAGCGCAACGTCCGTTAAAGAAGAAGAAATTTTTTCTTCGTCAAAGTCGAGCGTATCCGCCGCAACCATACTTGCGATTCCGTGGCAGAAAATCCACAGTTCGGCAAAGAACATATCCGCGGAGTTCGAATCGACCGAGTAAATATCTTTAATAAACCCGATACTCGTCTTTGTCATTTCGACGTTTATCGCGCTGTCTATCTGCCGCTTTCTCATAAACAAAAAACGATAAAGATTTTTTTCTTCAGAAGCAAAACGGATATACCCCATTCCTATCGCCTTATTTGGGTTGGGATATGCCTTTTTTTCCATTTCGTTTTTCATATATTCGTCAAGCACTCGCGCCGCCGCCTGTCGCGCTGCGTCTTCGAGTTCAGCCATATTTTTATATAGCGAATACAGCGGCTGCGTGGAACAACCGATTTTTTTCGCGATATCTCTCGCGTTGAGCGAATTCTCGCCCTTTTCTCTTATAATCTCGAGCGCGGCTTCGACCACGTCTTTTTCATAAACGATTTTTTTCGCAGGCATATCAATGTCCTTTGCCGTTCATTGCAGTTAATTTTTTGTTTTCTCTGTTATATCGTTCAGCCAACAATAACATTTGTTATATATAACGCTTGTTATTATATTCTTAAACTTCCCATTTGTCAACCGATTTATATAAAAAACAGTATATTTCTTCATGTATTCCGCATGAAGAACAAGTTTTTATTGTCCAATATAAGAATGCCTGTTCAAACATTTTTCGTCGATAAGGCGTACAATACTTGACAAATAAAGTAAACAGCTATATAATATCACTGTTTTGTGCCGCTGTGGCGGAATAGGCAGACGCAAGGGACTTAAAATCCCTCGATCTTCACCGATCGTACCGGTTCGACCCCGGTCAGCGGCACCAGCTAAGAAAAAAACGAACCCAAGAGATAATCTTGAGTTCGTTTTTTTGCATTCAAACGCAATACGATTGAAAAAACGAAAACAAAGTGTTAGAATAATAAGCACAAAAATCAATCGGAGTTTGCAGACATGAAAAGAAACATTATAGCATTTTTTGTATGCGGCATAGTATTGACCGCTCTTGTGTTCGTCGGTTGCCAACCTGCGGAAAACAGCAGCGGCGAGAAAGAGCAACTCAACCAAACCGTTATCGAACTGAATGAAAATAATTACTGGAAATACTTTAACATAAGCTACGATATGAGTAACTTATACCCCGGCGGGAAAGGTCGGTTCGCTTACGAAATCGAAGGCGTTCTCGGTTTTGCGCTGTATGAAGACGTTGTATTTTTGTTTGACGTTTTTTATTATACCGACGGTCAGCAACCGGAAGATTATCAAAGTTACACAATGAAAATCGGCTGCAATTATGCGGGCGGCGCAAAATTCGAAACAACCTATCTCGGCTCCACAAACGTATCGGTCGGAAAATGGCTGGGCGCGGACGGCAATCTTGCCGGTTTTGAAAACTATCGCTGGAAAATACAATTCAATGCCGTTTCGGGAAAAGTAATTTATACTCTGTAATCAGTAGTAAATTTCGTTTTATTTTGCGCGGGTCGATATTATATTTGTTTAGTTATTCGGCAGCAAAAAAGCACCACTCCGCCCCCGATAAACATTTACGCCTTGCGGCTTGACAGCACTTCGGAATTAAGATATACCCCCGGCACTTCGCCGATAATGAAATTATCGAACACGGGAACTTCTATTATTTCGTCGTAAGTTTTTTTATAAAACATTGCGTAAACAGTGATATCGGCGTGGATTTTTGCGGTGAGCGTAAGCCTTGTCTGATTTATTCCCGCAGACGAAAACGTGCGCACGATATCGCATTGAACGGACAAAACGTTCGGCAATTTTACGTTCATTTTTGCGCCCGTACCCGATAAAAGTCTTATGCCGGTAAACACGCCGCTCGGCACCGAAAAACCGTCGGCTGTAAGTTGATCAAGCCGATTGTAACAATCGGTTGCAAGACGTGAAGAAAGTTCGTTCAGCCCTATAGGATCGGTTTTTACGCACGCAACCCGCCCCGACGTATCTTTTTCTATAACGCACAGATCTTTAAGTTTGTTATTGTTCAGGCACCCGTCTATGGCGGCGTAACTGCAGTTAGAAACCGAATAAGCAAAGTATTCGCCGCTTGCGTCGATTATCAGCCTGCTTGCCGATATCCACACATAAACGACGAATATAAGAATTATCGCGATAAATATTCTGATTTTTCTTACGGTTCTTTTTTTCACGGTATATTCTATGCCGATATATTATATGTCCGCAAATAAGAATTGTTCTTAAAAAGCCGCACTTTTCGTGCGGCTTTTTGTATGTAGTTTATTCTGAAGTTCCGAATTTTATCCTACAGCCCTGCTTTTTTGATTTTTTCGTAGGCTATATTGTCGGTACGGTCGACTGTGAGCGGAGTTACGGAAATATACCCTTCGAGAACCGCTTCGGTGTCGTCGTCGGGAGCGTCGCGGCGAATGTAAACGCAACCGCCTAACTGACGGTACATATCCCCTTTTTCGCGGATAAACTCGTCCTGATAATACCTGTCGCCCTGACGGGTTATTTTTATGCCTTTTGCTTGGTCACCGGGAATATTTACGTTGAACAAATTGCCGTAATCGAACAGTCTGTTTTCGCAAATGAAATTATATGCGCGGTCGAGTTGGCTTGCTGCAAAATCGAAACCGTGAACGTCGGTAGAAAAAGCGATTGCCTTGTGCCTTAAAGCGCGCGCTTCGAATATTGCGCCCGCCGTGCCCGAATAAACGATGTCTTCGCCGATATTGTAACCTCGGTTTATGCCCGACAGCACAAGATCGTATTTTTCTTTAAGCCCGATAACCGCAAAACGCACGCAGTCCGCGGGGGTGGAATCGACCGAATATGCCCGCACTCCGTTCATAACGTTAACCTGTTTGACTTCGAACGCTTCGTGAATTTCTATGCCGTGGCTCTTGCCGCTCTGCTGAAACTTAGGCGCGGAAAGAACGATTTCGCCGAACTTTTTAGCCCATTCGGCAAGCCGCATCAAGCCTTCGGATTCTATTCCGTCGTCGTTTGTAATAAGAATTTTCATAACCAGTTCTCGTGAGTTTCTTTGTATTCTTTAAGGATAGTGTCGGCTTCGGCGATAAGCGCGTTCATTTCTTTTTTTGAATAACAGGTCGCGCCCGCCGCTTTTGCATGTCCGCCGCCGTGAAAACGTTCTGCAAGCGTGTTTATATCGAGAAATCTCGAACGCAGCCTTACCCTGATGGTGCCGTCGTCGTTATCTATAAACGCCGCCCAGATAAGACTGCCTTTTATTGAATCTATAAACGAAATCGCACTGCTCGCCTGTTCGTTGCTAAGACCTAACTTCTGTTTCATAGCCTTTGTTACGTACAGATACGCCACGCCGTTTTCGGTCATTTTTATCTTGCTGAAAATATAGGCTTCGAATTTATAGTAATCGAAATCTTCAAGCGTAAGGTGCGCGTAAAGCGTTTCGGTATCGATGCCGATATCGAGAAGAACGCCCGCAAGGCGCATTGTTTCGCCGCTTACTTCGTACTTGAAACGCCCTGTATCCGTCACCATACCCGCATATATGCAGGTCGCCGCAAAAGAGTTGATTTTAAGCACGTTTTTATGCGTGTTATAAAAATCGACTATCATTTCGCACGCAGACGAACGGAAATCTTCCACCCACGAAAGGTCGCCGTAAGGCGCGATATCGATATGATGATCGATTTTTATCAACTCTTTTCCGAGCGCGAATTTTTTATTGGATAATCTGTCCGTAGAAGCGGTATCGATTGCAATAACGAGCGCATTAGCGTATTCTTCGTCTTTTATCGGCTGATCTTCGTTACCCAAAAACGCCATATATTCCGAATAGTCTTCGTTTACGCAAAGAATGCGCTTTTCGGGATAAGTCAGCCTTAAAATCTCCCTTAAACCGAGCGTGGAACCTACCGCGTCGCCGTCGGGGCGTATATGCCGTATGATTATAATCGTTTCGTAACTTTCGATCTTTTTAAGAATATCGCGTTTTATTGCTTCGTTCATTATTTTCTCCGTTGTTTTTTTATAAAAACCGGTTGCGACCATAAAACTTATAGCCGCTTTGGTTACAAAAACCGCTTTTTTCGTTCAGATTGCTTTTTTCAGTCGCGAAGTTTGGGCGATCTTGCCGCTTTTACTTCGTCCGGTCTGCCGACAATGGTGGTTTCGGGCGCGCGTTTAAGCGATTCGGGATCTTTATACGCCCTGTCTATTATAGCGGATATTGCGGCAGCCGCTTCTTCGAGCGTTTCTTTACTTTCGGTTTCGGTCGGCTCGAACATAAGCGCTTCATGCACTATCTGCGGGAAATACATTGTAGGCGGATGAATACCGACGTCGATCATGCTTTTAGCGATATCGAGCGCGGAAACGCCCGTATCCTGCTTGACCTTTTCCATAGACAGAACAAACTCGTGCATGCAGCGTTCGTCGAGGTGCAAATCGTACTTTTTAAGCAGTTTTTTAAGATAATTCGCGTTAAGAACAGCCATTTCGGATGCATTGCGCAAACCTTCTTCGCCCAGAACGAGAATGTATGTATAAGCCTTTACAAGTACGTTGAAATTGCCGTAAAACGCCTTGACCTTGCCGATTGTTTTTTCGGGTTCGATAAGCGAATATGTGGACGATTTGTCTTTCATTGCGACGGGCGTGGGCAAAAATTCGGCAAGTTGCGCTTTTACGCAAACGGGACCGCTGCCCGGGCCGCCACCGCCGTGCGGAGTTGAAAAGGTCTTATGCAGATTAAGGTGAACTACGTCAAAGCCCATATCCGCGGGGCGCGCAATGCCCATTATCGCGTTAAGGTTCGCTCCGTCGTAGTAAAGCAAACCGCCGCAGTCATGAACGATATTCGAAATATCGAGTATCTGTTTTTCAAACTTACCGAGCGTATTGGGGTTGGTAAGCATAAACGCCGCGGTCTTATCGTCGCACGCCGCTTTGAGCGCGTTAAGGTCTACAAGCCCGTTATCGAGCGACGGAATATTAACTATTTCCATTCCGCAAAGCGCGCTGCTCGCGGGATTGGTTCCGTGCGCCGAATCGGGAACGATTACTTTCGTTCTCTGCACGTCGCCGCGGTCGAGATGATATTTGCGTATTATTTTAAGCCCCGTAAATTCGCCGTGCGCGCCCGCCGCGGGTTGCAAAGATGCGGCGTCCATTCCCGTAATGTCGCACAACGCTTTCTGAAGTCTGCACATAAGTTCTATACTGCCCTGAATATCGCGTTTTTTCTGCAGCGGGTGAAGATCGGAAAATCCTTTGAGCGATGCGGTGATTTCGTTTACTTTGGGGTTATATTTCATCGTGCAGGAGCCGAGCGGATAAAAACCGTCGTCTACCCCGAACGACGCTTTGGATAATTCCATGTAATGGCGAACGAGCGTAAGTTCGTCAACTTCGGGCAAATCCGCTTCGGTTTCGGTCAGATACTTACCTTTGAAATTATATTCAGGCACTTCGCAAGTGGGAACCTGCCACGCCTTTCTGCCTTTTTTGGAAAGTTCGAATACAGTCTTCATTATTTGTTAATCTCCCCGCATATTTCGGCGCATCTGTCCATTTCGTCGCGCGTATTGAGTTCGGTCGCACACCACAAGATTTCGTGCGTGCCGATCTTATAGCCGCCGAGTATTCCGTTCTGCGCAAGCGCATTAAGCATGTTTTCGGCGGTACATTTGGATAAGGTAACGAATTCGTTGAAAAATTCGTCTTTATATTTAACGCCGATGCCCGCTTTAGCCAGCGCGAATTGCAGATAATGCGCGTTTGCGGCGCACGCTTTTGCAACTTCTTTAATGCCTTCTTTACCCATAAACGACAGATACATGCCCGCAGTCAACGCGCAATGCGCTTCGTTGGAGCAAATGTTAGAAGACGCTTTTTCTCTGCGGATATGCTGTTCGCGCGCCTGCAGAGTCAATACATACGCCTTTTTGCCGTCGTGATCGGTAGTTTCGCCCACTATTCTGCCCGGAAGTTTGCGCATATACTGCTCTTTTGTAGCCATAAAGCCGAGATATGCCCCACCGAACGACAGTGGCAGACCAAGACACTGCGCTTCGCCGACAACCGCGTCCGCGTCGTATTCGGACGGTTTTTTAAGCAGCCCTAAACTTATGGGATAAACGCCCGCGATAAGTTTTGCGCCTACCGAATGAACGAGATGCGAAATGGTGTTCATATCTTCGATCGTGCCGTAGAAATTGGGCTGTTCGACGTATACCGCAAGAACTTCGTCGTTAAGTTCGGCGTTCAGCCTTTCCATATTGATGGATGCGGCAAACGATTCGAGCGTAACAAGTTTAATGCCGCGGCCTTCGAAATAGGTGGACATAACGCGCTTTACGTCGGGTTTTATAAGCGACGAAACAAGCACTTTATTGCGCTTACCGTCGGCAAACATAAGGCATGCTTCGGCTGCGGCGGTCGCTCCGTCGTAATGGGAAGCATTGGATACGTCCATGCCCGTAAGCCTGCAGATAAGCGACTGATATTCGTAAATAGACTGCAGAATGCCCTGCGACATTTCAGCCTGATACGGCGTGTATGCCGTAACGAATTCGTTGCGCGCGGAAAGATTTCTTACCGCGGCGGGTATGTAGTGTTTACATGCGCCCGCACCCATAAAAACCGTATCGTAAACGCGGTTTTTGTTTGCAAGCGCGTTAAGGCGCATTTCGGCGTCCGCTTCGGACGAGCCGTCTTTCATTCCGCAATCGGGATATCTGATCGACTGCGGCACGTCTTCGAATAATTGCTGAGAACTCTTTAATCCGAGTGCGGAAAGCATTTCCTTTACGTCGGATTGAGTGTGCGGCGTGTATTTTGCCATTTAATTTCTCCTTGCCCGTATGTCGGGTATCGCTGTGTAAATTAAGGGAATCAGAGAGTTTTAAGGTATTTTGCGTATTCGCTTTCGCTCATCATAACCGACTTCGTGCCGTCGGGTTTAACTTTGAAAAGCCAGGCATTAACCGCGTCGCGATTGATAAGCGAAGGATCCGCGTCAAGTTCGGCGTTGACTTCCGCGATTTCGCCGCCGACGGGGCAATTTACGGGCGCAACCGCTTTAACCGATTCGAGTTCGCAAACTTCGTCGCCGGCTGCTACGTTTTTGCCGACTTCGGGAAGTTCGGCGTAAACTATATCGCCCATTTCGTTCTGCGCGTAATCGGTTATGCCGACTACTATCAATCCGTTTTCTTCCTTAATCCATTCGTGTGTTTTGCTGAATTCCATAATTTTTTCTCCGCTTTTATTATTTATTGTTTTTCGGTCGTTCGCCGCCGTTTTCGGTTAATCGCCGACTTTTTTCCGGGGCAAAACGCCGCGTATGCGCATTTGTTTATTTGTTGCTTTTTGTTAAACCGCGCGTTTTTTGCAGTTTTACGCGCGATTTTATCGTTTTAATGTATTTTTTATTGTTGTGGTGTGATTTTTACTTGTCCGTGCGTTTATAAAAAGGCATGGGGACGAACTCCGCTTTAAGCAGTTTGTCGCGCACTTTCACGAATACTTCGGGCAGATTTTCCGAGCCGTTTTTAACGCGAACCATACAATACGAACCGCCGACAGTCGGGCAAACGCCGCCGGACGTTGTTATCCCTATTTTATTGCCGTCGGCGTCGAAAAGGTCGGCATGCTCTCTCGCAACGCCTTTATCCACAAGTTTTATTCCCGCCCTTACGTACTGCGGAAGGGCGTTTTCGGGCATTTCGCCAAGGTAGTCAAGCCCGTGCTTTATTGCAAAATCGAGCGCGACTTCGTTAAGTTTATACTCTGCCGAGAGTTCATGTCCGTAAAGAGGCATGCAACTTTCAAATCTGAGCGTGTCGCGCGCGCCTAACCCTATGGGTTCAAGCCCGAATTCTCTGCCCGCCTCAAGCAGTTTTTCGTAAATTTCAACAATATTTTTGTTTTCTGTATATATTTCGTAGCCCTTTTCGCCCGTATAGCCGGTGGTAGAAACAAGGTATTTTTTGCCGCAGACTTCAATTTCGGGTACAAAACGATAATTTTTAACGGGCAACAATGAAGTATCGCACACTTTTGCCATAATTTTTTCGGCAAGCGGACCTTGCAACGCTACCTGCGAAACTTTATCGGAAACATTTTCTGCCGAAACGGACGAGTCGATGTTTTCCTTTATGTGCGCAAAGTCTTTATCGGCATTGGAAGCGTTTACGACGAGCATATATTTTTCGTCGTTAAACTTGTAGATCAGCAGATCGTCTACGATTCCGCCGTCGGCATAGGGCAAAAGAGCGTATCTGCACTGCCCGCACTGCATATCCGCCACGCGGTTGCTTACAAGTTTCTGAAGCGCGGTCGTTGCGTTTTTGCCTTCGATCATAATTTCGCCCATATGCGAAACGTCGAACAATCCCGCTTTTTCCCTGACCGTCGCGTGTTCGTGCAGTATGCCGTTTGAGTAGGATACGGGAAGTTCCCAGCCCGCAAAACTTACTATTTTGCCGCCGAGTTCGACGTGCTTTTCATATAATGCCGTTCTTTTATCCATATTTATCTCCCTGAATTTGCCTTGCTTTATTTGTACGCTTTTTCGCTTATTTACAGTTTTATAGGCTATTTGCCGCTTATAAATTATTTGTAGTTTTGCGAGCCGCAAGATTTATAAGGTCGTAAAAGACCGTTTTTTCTTCGTCCGAAAAACTTGCGGTGTAAAAATCTTCGGCTGATTTTTCGTTTTTATCGGAATTTTCTGCTATGTATTTTTCAGCCGCTTCCACCGCCGAAGGAAAAAGACCGTCGGTAGAAAAGGTCGTTTTTTCTACTTTTCCGTTCTCGCCGGATATGCAAGCCTTAACCTGCCCCCACGAAAAATTTTCGGTTACGTCGCAAGAAAAATCGCACCATTTTTTGTATAAATATTCATCGGAGGATATTTTATCCGCCAACGCCTTAATTTCGGAATTTTCGGCAAAAAACTCATCCGAATTTATTTTTACGACTTCGCAATTTCCGCAATCGTATTCTTTAATAAAAGCGACAAACAACGATTTTTTAAGCGTTTCTATCGTAATATCGGGGTTGAGTTCGCTAAGATTTACCACGCGCGACCGCACCGAAGAAACGCCTTTTTTCAGGTATTTCGACGGGTCGGGGGTAAGATAACCCGCAAGTTTCGTAAAATCCACGCTGAGCATAATCGTGCCGTGGTGGAGTTTGTGCGTTTTGCCTTTATAAAACGCGTTGCCCGAAAACTTTTTTCCGTCGGCTAAAATGTCGTTTCTGCCCGACAGTTCGGCGTTTATTCCGAAGTCTTTAAGCGCGTCGATTATAACTTTCGACTGCCGCTTTACGTCATACAACTCATTCGGCATTACAAACGAAAAATTCAGATTGCCGTAATCGTGAAAAACAGCCCCGCCGCCCGTTCTCCGTCTTGCAAGAAAAACGCCGTCCTGCCGCATGTTTTCAAGCGCGCATTCCGAAAACGGGTTCTGATTGTACCCTATAACGACCGTGGGCGCGTTCTGCCATAAATAAAAGTAGCAGGTAGCTGCTGCGGAATCGGTCAGCACCGTTTCGGCGGCAAGGTTTAAGTACGGATTTTGCGACGCCGATTCGACAACGCGGAAGTCAATTTTTCTCATACAATCATTTTACTATAATACGCCCGATTTTGCAATCACTTTTTTTGTTTTCAATGTAAAAAATGCCACAAAAAAAATCGCGTGTTTCCGCGACTTTTTTGTTATTTTAATCGATTCAACTCAGTTCTCCGTTTTATAAGAATTTATCATCAGAACGACGTCTTTACAATAGCAGGAATAATGCGTCAGTAAAATGCCGTCGTCGTAACTTTCGGTAGTTGTCGCATACACAAGAATCGATTGAGTATAATCCGTATCCATCTTAAAAAATATTTTTTTGTATTTTCCGCCGTCTATATGAAACTCAAACCAGATACTCCATGCGGACTTGGCATATTCTACCGCAGAATCGGTACAATCCGTCTTTATTTGCTCCGAAGCATTCGGGTCTTTCTTTGCACCACCCAACATATCGGCTACTTTTTCTCTGATACTCGAAAATTCGGCGTTGTTCTCGTTAAAATCGTAATTTTTCCCGTCGATACGCAAAACCGCTTCGACCGCTTTTTCTACGTCGTTCTTTACAGTCACGGGCGCGCCGCAGGCAATACAAGACATAAGCATTACAAAAACAACAAAACATGTAAGGACTCTTTTCATCGTTTTTACCCCATAAACTTTCGGCGCGACTACCGAAATTTATAAAGGACGGTTTGCTTAGAACTGTCCCTGTATTCATTTTATCGCAAATTATTTAATATGTCAATACCAATATAAAATTTTTTAACAAGAAAGAACCCGACCTGAAAAGCCGAGTTCACGAAAAACTTTTATAAGCGATAAACACTTTATAGGTCGCCGCTATTTTTCAAGCTGCTTTTCAAGATTGCGCTTGTAATGGAAGAGATATTGCTGAAAATAGCCCGAATCGGATTTGAACGTATCGGTAAAATAGCGCGAGATTTTTTCGCGGTTTTTCTCGGTTCCGCCAAAATCTTCGGCATAAATTTTTTCTATCCAGACGTCGACGGGGAAACTGTCCGTTTTGTAAAAACCGAACAGGCGCACGCAATCGGCGACTTTATCGCCTATACCGCGAACGGTAAGCAGACGTTTTTTCAGTTCGCAACCGTCGCATAAAGACAGTTCGGTTATATAATCGGGGGTAACGATTTCGGCAAGATTTTTGAAAAAATCAGCCCTGTAACCAAGACCGATCGACTTGTAAAAATCGAGATCGGCTTGCTTTAACGCACTGTTTTCGGGAAAAGTATGATATTTTATGCCGTTAAAATCCTTTTCTTCGCCGAGCGCGTCGCATAATTTTGCCAAAATGCCTTTGATACGCGGAATGTTGTTGTTTTGCGACACGAGAAACGAAAAAAGCATTTCGGTGCTGTTCTGACGGAGTATTCTTACGCCTGCGCCGGCAGTCGCCGCCTTTTTAAGAATTTCGAACCCGCTGTTTTTTGCGCGGTCGTTAATCGCCTTGTAATCGGTCGACAGGTCGAAATAGTTTTTGAAATACTCTTCGTCACGGTCGTTACAAAAAACGGTCGTAATATCGCCGTCGGTTTTTATTATACACGCTTTATCGGCGGAGCAAACGAAATATCCGTCGTCCGTTTTATTATAACGGAATATCTGCCCGCAGTCGAGCGTATCTTTATCGTTGAAAAATTCAGATTCAAACTCAATTTTTTTCATAAGTAGTTACCGTTTGTCCCGTTAAAAACAAGTTTTAGTCGCGCCTTTATAAGCGTGTTTTTTATTGCGCCTTGTTTCGCGTGCTTTAATGCCTGCTTTATGCGTTACAAAGTTTAACGTAAAAGAATTTTTGACATGTAAAAACCGAAAGCCAAAAGACTTTCGGTTGATTTAACTATTACTTTGCGTAAACGCTTACTTGCTTTTTGTCTCTGCCGAGTCTTTCGAATTTAACGACGCCGTCGGTAAGAGCGTAAAGCGTATCGTCGCTTCCGATACCTACGTTCGTACCCGGATGAATCTTCGTTCCACGCTGACGAACGAGAATGTTACCGGCAAGAACTGCCTGACCGTCCGCACGTTTTGCGCCTAATCTCTTGGACTGACTGTCACGTCCGTTTCTACTGCTACAGACACCCTTTTTATGAGCGAATAAACTAATTAAAAACATAATCTATCTTTCTCCTTATAAAGCGGCGATCTCATCGATTCTGACTGCCGTGAACGGCTGTCTGTGACCGTGTTTTCTTCTTTCGTTCTTTTTAGCTTTGTACTTGTAAACGATAACCTTCTTAGCCTTATCCTGAGCGGTTACTTCGCCTACTGCTTTGAATCCTTCGGCATCCTTTCCTGCTTTGATACCCGATTCGTCCGACACGAGAAGCACTTTGAATTCTACCTTTTCGCCGACTTGCTTGTCGAGTTTTTCAAACTTGATGACGTCGCCTACTTTTGCGGTGTATTGCTTGCTTCCGTTTTCGATGATTGCATACATCCTACAAAATCCTCCTGTCTAATCTCGCCAAAACTAAGGCGGTGCTATACGCACGCTTGAATAGCCCGTTCCGAGCGGTCTTGACTATATTAACAGATTTATAATACTATGTCAAACGATTTTGCGCTTAACCGCTATTTTTTTGTATTCTATTTTTTCGCCGTAATAGGCATTTTTCATTTTTATTTTTATCGTTTTATGGTAAAATCGCCTTACTCGATTACCCCTTACCCGGTCGTCCGCTTTTCATCCACTATCGCACAGTGAAAAAAGCAAATCGAACGACTTTAAGCAAGGGCGCATAAAAATAATTTTAAGGAGATAAAAATGGCGTCATCACAAGGAAAACGCGCTAAGGCAACCAAGAAAACAAGCGAACCGGCGCAGATCGACTTCGAGATCAACAAGAAAACAAAAAAGAAAATTCTCAAATCGCCGATTCTGATCGCTTTTATAGCACTCTTTATTGCGGGGCTTGCGCTCGGATTTTTCGTTACCGACAGAAATATAGACTTTACCCCGCTTATGATGAAAGTTAACGGCGTCGAAACGGAAGATGCCGATTACGCAGAAATAGACCTTTCGGCAATCAAAGAAAAACTGCAGGCGGAAAAAACAGACGGTGCCGTTACCATAGAAGAAATCGCCGCCGCCGTAGATTTTTACGACGCGGGCGTTTCGGCGCACTTTTTCGGCGCTTCGCTGGCAGACAAAATCGAAAGAAAAGTCCTTTACCGCGAAGATATCTCGCACGACGTACAGGAAACCGACGAAATCGATTTTACGATTTCGGGCATTTACTACATAGAATACACTTGTAATCACTTTGCTTTCGGCAGTAAAAAAATAATAAAGACCGTATTTGTTTCGGGGGTGGAAATCGATGGCTAAAAAGAAAATTAACGGCTTTGTCGCGTTTTTGTGCGGATTTGTTATCTTTTTAATAGGAACGGCGGGCGGGTTTTTTATTAAAACGCTTGCGCTTGACGACTACGAAATCCCCGCGACCGAAAACTACTCGTTCTCATCCGTCGGCGCGCTCGACGTAAAAACCATTAAAGACAAGGAACTTTCTATCCACTTTCTGGAACTCGGAAACAAATACACGGGCGACTGCACTTTTATAAAGGTTGGCGAAACCGAAATTCTTATCGACGCGGGCAGCCGTGCGGACAGCGTTAAGCCCATTTACGACTACATATCCCCGCTTATCGACGGCAAACTCGATTACGTCGTAGTTACCCACGCACATCAGGACCACTACGCGGGCTTTGCGACGGGCGAAAATACCGACAGCCTGCTCGACCTTGTAAAGGCTGAAAACATTATAAAATTTGCACAGACAAACCAGAAGGACAGTTCTAAACTTTATAAAAATTTCTTGCGCGAACTCGAAGAAACAAAGGCGAAAAACGGCACGAACGTTTACTCCGCACTCGACTGTTACAACAACGAAAAAGGCGCAAAAAGAGTTTACGAACTTTCCGACAACGTCGAAATGGAAATTCTGTATCAGAAGTATTACGAAGAAAAAGCGACAACAGAAAACGATTACTCGGTATGCCTTAAAATAAACAGAACGAGCGGCGCGGAAACCTACTCATATCTGTTTACGGGCGACCTTGAAAAAGACGGCGAAGAAAGCCTTATACAAAAGAACAACTCGCTCGGCAAATGCGTGCTTTATAAAGCGGGACACCACGGTTCGAAAACTTCTTCTTCGGCGCAGATGTTAAAAATAATTCAGCCCGATATAGTTTGCGTTTGCGCCTGCGCAGGCAGCACCGAATACACGACCAACAACGCAAACACATTTCCCACTCAGCAATTTGTAGACAATGTTGCCCCCTACACCGACGAAGTTTACGTTACGACCCTTTGTTTAGACTATAAACAAGGCACGTTTACTTCTATGAACGGAAATATAGTTATAGCGACCACTTCTGGTTCGGCAAACGTCGAAAAATATTTTTCTGCAAGTTCTACCAAGCTGAAAGATACCGACTGGTTCAAAGCAAACCGCACCATGCCCGCAGCCTGGAAACAAACTGCCGCGTAAAATACTTAAATTCACAAACAAAAACCCGCCTATAAGTCGTTTATCGCGATTTACGGCGGGTTATTTTTTATATTGAATTACAAAACTTCGCGGCATATTGCTTTGATTTCTTCGGTGCTTTCGGCGGAAAAAACTTTCAATTTGGCTTCTTTGCCGCCGCGCACGCCTTTAAGAAGTTGTGCCACAAACTTGCGCATAGCGTGGGCGACTATTACGTCAGGTTGAGTAAGTTTGCGTTTTTCGATAAGATAATCGATACAATCGATAATTGTAAAATCTGATTTTGTACCCGACAATTTTGCAAACAGCATCGGATCGGACAACGCGCCGCGCGCAATCGCAACACCGTCCGCGCCCGTTCTTTCTGTCATAACGTCAGCGTCGGTCGGGGTAAAAATGCCGCCGTTTGCAATAACGGGGATTTTAACCGAGTTTTTAACTTTTGCTATCTCGTCAAAATGTACTTCGCCCGAATACATTCCTTCTTTGGTTCTTCCGTGAACCGTTACGAGTTTTGCGCCCGCCTGTTCCATTCTTTTAGCGAAATCTGCGGCTATAAGTTGATTTTCGCGTATTCCGGCACGAAATTTAACCGTAATTTCCTTACCCGATTTAGCGCACTCGGATACGATTTTTTCCGCAAGCGACGGCGTTTCCATAAGTTTACTGCCTTCGCCGTTGCCGTAAATTTTCGTTACGGGGCAACCCATGTTTATATCAATAACGTCGTAACCTACCAAAAACTCGCTTTCGCAAGCGGCGCGCATAACGTCCGGGTCACTGCCGAAAAGTTGAGCTATCGTCAGATTCTCGTCGGGCGACTTTTCCAACAGACACACAGTGTTTTCGTTTTTATACATCAACCCTTTTGCCGACACCATTTCGGTAACCGTTACGCCCGCACCCAAAAGCGAACATAAACCGCGGAAAGCATAGTCAGAATACCCTGCCATAGGCGCGAAAAAAAGATTGTTTTTAGTCGATAATCGACCTATATCAAGACTTTTTAATTTCATTGTAATATTTATCTATCTCTTCTTCGGTCATTTTGCGAATGTCTTTTCCGTCTTTTTCGATAGCGATTTCGAGTTCGGAAAAGCGTTTAAGAAATTTATCGCAAGTAACTTTCAACGCTTCTTCGGCGTCTACCCCGTAAAATCTCGCAAGGTTGACTACAGAAAAAAGCAGGTCGCCTATTTCGCCTTTCAGACACTCTTTTTTCTCTTCGGCAAATCTTTCTTCGCAGTTATCGAGCGCGTTTTTTGCCGCCCTGACTTCAAGCGTTTCTTCTGCGATTTTTGCGTAAATCTGCTCTACAGAAGAAAAATCGAAATTATATTTTGCGGCGCGTTTCTGCATTTTCTGCGCGCGCATAAGCGCGGGAAAACTGTGCGGAACGCAGTCGAGATATTCGCGCCCGTTCGCATAACCCTTTTCAATGCTCTTGTTCTTTTCCCACACGTCGAGCGCCTGATTGCCGTCCTTTGCCTTGTCGTTTCCGAAAACGTGGCTGTGGCGGAAAATCAGTTTGGAACATATGCCGCTTAACACGTCGTTTCGGTTATACGAACGTTCTTCTTCGGCAAAAATCGTATGGAAAACAAGCTGCAGGAACATGTCGCCGCTTTCTTCCAGAATGCCGTTTATATCCTGCGAATTTATAGCGTCGTACATTTCGTAACTTTCTTCGATAAGATTGTTCTTTATTGTTTCGCGCGTCTGAACCTTATCCCACGGGCAGCCGTTTTCGGCGCGCAACGCGGTAACTATATCGAACAGATCGTTAAGGTTAAAACGCTCTTTTTCGGTAAATTTACGGTCGAAAATCACAAGTACGGTGTCGTAACCGTAGCCGTCGAACAAATCGGCTTCGAAAAGTTGTATTTTATGCATTTTTCCGCCGATAAACAAAGCGGCGGGCATTTCGTCGCCGAATGCGTCGGTTAACAACAATTTCCATTCGGAAGCGGTAAGTTTATCGTCAAGATCGTAAATAACGAGCGGCAAAGTAATCGACGAAGTGAATTTATCTTTGCGATAAGCCGAAATCGAAGTAAAACCGCCCCTGAAACCGAGCAAAGACAGCGCTTCGGACGTATGCGACGAGCCTTCTATCACCTGTACGTTTTTGCACTTTTGCAAAATCAAAGCGCATGAATTATCGTCCGCAACGCTTCCGTCAACGCAGTAAACCACGTTCTGCGTTTTACCCGCGGCTATAACCGTTGCGGCAAGTTTTTTGGTAAGCGTATCGAAATTGCGCGAACTTTCGAAAAGATAATCGAGAAATTCGACCGCAATATCGTTTTCGACAAAAACGGACGCGCTTAAAGTGTTCGCCGTTCTGCAAAAAACCTTATCCGCCTGTTTTATCGCTTTGAACGCTTTCAGCGACAAGCCGTCCTTTTTTGTACCCAGTCCCGCTAACGTTATCATTTGTATCCGACCTTCCTTCGATCGCATCTGACCTTTTATTCTCTGTAATAATATATATCAAATCGAGCGTTAAAGCAACGAAATAACAAGCGATATCCGAAATTGCAAGCGCGAAAACGTTTATTCCCGCGCGATAAACAAGCACAGCGCACACCGCAATTTTCACTATCGCGCCGACGGTATTGTTGAACAAAGCCCGCTTTTGCGCACCTTTCGCAACCAGTATAAGCGACATGGTCTGTAAAATCGGCAGCAGCGCGACCGTTATCGACGACAGTCTTAAAAGTTCAGTTAAAACGCCCTTATTACTTACGCCGGAAAACAGAATTTTCACTATAATCTGCGGAAAAACAAAAACAATAAGCCCCGCCGAAACTCCGCCGATTACGGTAAAAAGCATAGCGCGGGCGGCAACTTTTTTATCGTTCATTTTGGGTAAAAAACCGCTTGCAAGCGGATGAAGAACCGCCGCGGGTAAAGAAATTATCGTTTCGGTCGCGCCGGCATATAATCCGTAAAGCGCGGTTCCATTATCGCCGAATAACGAACGCAGCGCACGCACCGCTATAAAACCTTCCGCCAAAGCAGACAAAGGAATAAGTAACGAATTAAGCGTAAGCGGTACCGCAATCGACATAAGCGAGCCGACCGTAGGCATTGTTTTCGCCCCGGCTTCAACCGCCGTTTTTACACCTGGCGACGGCAACGTTTTTTTCGATTTTTTGTAGTACAGAATAAAAAAATAAAATGCGGCGCACAGTTCCGAAAAGGTTATTGCAAGAACGGCAAAAAAGGCTTTGTCTTTTTGCGATACAGGAAGCAAATATGCGGCTATAAGTCCGATAACGGCTCTTACGAGTTGTTCTATAAGTTGACTGAAAGCCGTCGGGCGCATATCAGAAAGACCTTGAAAATACCCGCGAAAAACCGCAATCACACCGACGAAAAATACCGACGGAGCAATCGCCATATACAGTTTTGCGGCATTACTATCACCTTGCAAATCGGCAATAAATTTTGAAAAAACAAAAAGCAGCACGGACAAAACTATCCCATCCGAAAGAAAAATCGCCATAGTTTTTTTAAGCACTTTTTCGGGATCATACCCGCCCGATATCATTCTTGTAACAGCAACGGGAACTCCGCTCCCCGACAGGCAGAGCAAAAACGCAAACAACGGAAAGATCATGCCGTATAAACCCGTGGCGTAATCGCCGAGCAGATTGTAAAGCGGAATCTTGTAAAGCGCGCCTATTGCCTTAACTAAAAAAGCAACCGCTACGGCAAATGAAGTTCCGCCCGCCGCGCCAAGTCGCTTTTCTGCATTTTCTATAAATTTCATATGTAGTTTTTCAATCGTCGTCTCTATACGATAACGATTGAATTTCCGTCGGCAACGCAAAAAACGCAACCGACGAACGCCATGCAAAAACTTAATCATAACGCCACGCAAAAATAAGTCGCTTATAAATCTACGCAACAGCACTCTATAAGTTGTTTTGCGATTTTGAGCACGTTCATCTCGCTTTCGCCTAGCCTCTTTTCTTTTTCGAACGAAAGCAAAGCGATCGCGCCGAGCGGAGCGCCTTCTTTTTCAAGCGTTACGGCGGCAAGCGAAGAATATTCTATTTCGGGTTCGCCCGACGGAGAAACGGGCTTACCGCCTTCGTCGTAGTTTATAAGCACGGGCGTGCCGTTTTCTATTATAGAGTAAAAGCCCGTAGAAATCTTTTTATCCACGATATTTTTAAGCGCGTCGCCCGAAACGCACAGAATTTTTGCCGTATCCGCAACAATGCAGACATATCCCGTTTCTTTTGCAAGCGTCTGACAGATACACGCCGCGCGTTCAGCCGAATTTGCTATCGGCGTATATTTTTTAATAATAAGTCTATCTCTTTCGACATACAGTTCGACAAGACGGTCGCGGTCGAGTTTCAACACCTTGCGCATTTCTTTTGGCAAAACGATACGCCCTACTTCGTCGATTCTTATAAGTCCGCTTTTTTTCATTGTTATTGCCTCCGATATTGAGTTTGCGTAAGACAAAAAAATCTATGCGAAAACGCTTTACATTTCTTATTTGCCATGCTAAAATTCGGGCATATGAAAAATTACTTCTCTGTTGTAAAAAGCGTACTTATAGTATCGCTCGTTTTAACCATTATGTTGCCCGCAGGTATTCTGATGATTATTTTCGGTGCGGGGAAAAACACGCTTATGTTCGTTTTCGGCATAGTGTTTACCGTTGCGGGATTTTACGGCGCGCCCATTATCTGGATAAAATACGGAGAGTGCAAACGCAAAGCCTTCGTATACAGGCTTATCACAGCCGAAAACATGTATACCGTAAAAGATATCGTCGCGCAGACTTCATACCAGGAAGAAACCGTCAACAACTATATCAATTCCCTTTTGTCTCAGGGCTACATAACGGGTTATTTCTTCAAAGACGGGAAACTGATACTCAACACGAACAAAAAACAGACCGAAGCAAGCAGCGAAAAGAAAAAATGCCCATGTTGCGGTGGCATGATGAGTTCGGACGGAATCAACTTCTACTGCGAATACTGCGGGCATTCCGAACGCAAAGACCAATAGCGCGAAAGACACGTTCGAAAAACTCAGAATTATTACACACGGACGGATATTCGTCATCGTCGGGCGAAAAATATAATACGCCTACATACAATTACAAAAGAACGGAGAAAAAATGACTCTCAATCAACTAAAAATCGGTCAGTCTGCGGTTATTACCGCGGTCGGCGGAGAAGGTCCGCTTCGCAACAGACTGATCGACATGGGCCTTATTCCGCATACAAAACTTACGCTTCGCAAAGTTGCCCCTATGGGCGACCCTATCGAGATACGCATACGCGGCTACGAACTGACTTTACGCTCTGACGACGCTGCTAACATTTCCGTTGAACCGATAAACGAAGACAACGACAAAAACGCCGCAAGCGAAGAACGAAATAAAGT
>CAKQXZ010000026.1 GCA_934292955.1 uncultured Clostridia bacterium | reverse complement strand
TTTATAAAAGAGAATTTTATGATAAAACTTTCTCAGGTACATTTAGAGCAACTTACAAATATACGGTCTCTGAGTCTATATTACGTATTGAACGCGAGACCGATGTGTCAAAAATGATTTGACAAAATAACCAAAAAAGTAAAAGGAAGTTTGAGAAATATCGAACTTTCTTTTTATATGCGGTTGCAGAGAAAAAATTCTCGGCAATTTTTTTGTAAAATTTTCGTGAAATACCCCGACAAACGGCTCGTAACTTTCCAATTATAGTGAGGGTGGTAAAAAACTTTTGCAAAACACCACCGCAAAACGGCTTACTAATATCCATATATGATAGAGAGATAATTTGTCTTTCGTGAACTCATAAGGACAAACACAGCAAAAAAATAAAATGAAGGAGGCAGAAAAATGAAGTCGGATACAAGTTGAAAATGTATTTTTAAGAATGCTTTTCAATACATAACGGCGAGAAAAACTTTGGAAGCAACTGCGAAGCAAAACATGAACCAATTAAAATTGAGATACAAAAAGAAGAACAAAAAAGCACAGATAAAGTTTATGTGCAATGGCTTTTCGGAAAAGAAGATTGATTAAAAAATAATTCGAGATGGGCGAGATTTATTGAAAAAAGGGCGGCGGTTGTGGTATAATTGCAGCAGAGATTAAACCAAGTTTTGCCCATGCGTACCGGGGGGATGAATTTGCGATTGCCGGCGGGGGGATGATATACCTGATTTTTGAAAACGAATGGGGCGAAAACGGGGCATGACTTGTTGTAAAATAACGGACGAAAATAAAAAAACGGCGGTGGACGAATGAAAATTTATACCGTGAACGCGACCTGCGAACTGGCGGGAGTGGTTGCCGACCTTGCGGGGGGTAATCCGCTGGACAACAGAATAATTTTTTGCGAAGATAAATTTACGCTCGAATCGGAAATCGCCTTATCTGAAAAATACGGCGGTACTTTCGGCACGCGCGTTTTTTCGTTCAACCGCTTTATGCATAAGTATCTGCCCGACAGCGGAGAAATTCTTTCGCCCGAGAGCGCGTCGCTCGTTATAAAAAGGTTGTTGCTTGAAAATAAAGGCGAACTTACCTGTTTCAAAAACGTTTACGATCCCAACCTGTCAAGCGTTGTTTACGAACTTATAGCCCAACTTAAGAGCGCGAAGATATCGCCCGCGGACGTGTTCAGAGCGGCGGAAGGCAGCAGCGGAATTCTAAAACGCAAACTCGACGATATTTATATCTTGTTCGACGCGTACGAACAATTCATTGCCGAAAAGGGGCTGACAGACGGGAATAACAGACTGTCGCGCTTGCCGGAATTTTTCAACACCGACGCGGCGATTAAAAACACAGACGTTATTGTGGCGGGCTTTCCGTCGCTTAACAGAACGCTTTGCAATATTTTCAAGTCGCTTGCGAAAAATGCCAAAAGTCTTACGTTCGCGCTTGTGGCGGGTGAGAATAAGGGCGTTTATACCAACGAAACGTTTGATTTTGCCATGCGCGAATTCGGAGCGGAGCATATTGCGGTGGGCGGCAGTCGGACAAGAGAAAGGTTGCTTTCTTCTTTATTTATGCCGTCTGCTAAAAACCGCGGCGGAGAGTTTTGCCCCGACGTGCATATTTACAGGGCGCAGAGCGTTAACGAAGAAGTCGGGTACGCGGCGAAACTGATTGCAAGCGGAGTAAGGCAGGTCGGGGGAATTGCGCCCAATTACAAAAACTACGCCGTTTGCGCCGAGAATATAGACGACTATTATCTGACGATAAAAAGGGTGTTTTCGGACTACGGCATACCTTGCTTTTTTGACAGAACGACCGACCTTAAAAAACACCCGCTGACAAACCTTGTGTGCGCGTATATCGATACCGTGCGGCGGGGATTTGCAGTATCCGATTATCTGTGCTTTGTTAAAAATCCGCTTATCTGTCCCGATAAAGGGATTTCGGACGGGTTTGAAAACTATGTGTTGAAACACGCGATAGACAGAAAGGGTATTTTTAAGAAATTTACCTGCCGGGACGATATGCTCGAAGAGTTTGAAAAACTGCGCGCGTTTACGACGGGGCTTTTCGATACGGAATATTTTAAGAAAAAAGAAAAGACGATTGCTTTTTCTTCTGCGGTCGATATGATTAACGACCTGCTTGAAAAAATCGACGCGGAGAGCGGGATCGAAAGACTGAGCGAAGAACTGAACGATTTTAACAGAGAAGAACTTGCCGCGGTCAACGCGCAGGCTTATGAAAAATTTACCGACGTGCTTTCTGCCGCGGTGCGCATTCTCGGCGATAAAATAATACCCCTTTCGGAAGTGAAAAACGTTATCGTTTCGGGCATGGCGGCGTGCAAGATTTCGGTTATTCAGGAATTTTCGGACTGCGTGTTCGTGGGCGATTTCCGCTCGGTTAAATATAAAGAATACCCCGTGCTGTTCGCTTTAGGCATGAACGACGGCGTGCCTTCGACAAAATTCGACAGCGCGCTTTTGTGCGACCGCGATATTGCGGGAATGGAAGAGTTTGACGTTTCGGTCGAACCGAAGATTAAGGAAGTCAACAGGCGGAACAGAGAAAACACCTGCATGGCATTGGCTGCGTTCGGGCGTAAACTGTATTTATCCTGGGCGGGGCGTAACGCCGACGGGCAGGAAAGCAAGAAGTCGGAAATTATAGACTACGTTACGGCGATTTTTTCGGAAGGCGGCGAAAACGGCAGACGGATTGTAGTTTCCGATAAGTTCAGTAACGATGTTTCAGCCGAAAAGGTGGGCGGCGAGCGCGGAAAGAGATATAAGGCGTTGCCGTACATGACAGAGAGAAGTTCGGCTTTCGGGTTTGCAAGAGAGATTTCCGCGTTCAAGGAAGGTGAAAAGAACGAGTTCGAAGCAGCCGCTTCTTTTTACGCGGTTATGAAAGAAAAGGGGTTGCGCGCGCTTCCCGACGGGCTGCTCGGCGCGGTCAATACCGAAATCGGGTATTACACGGACGGGGTGAACTATGCCGCGAAAGATATTTCGGCTACGGCGATAGAAGGGTTTTTCCGTTGCCCGTACAAGAATTTTCTGCAACGCGGGGTGCGACTTAACAGCCGCGAAGAAGGGGATATGCGCGCCAACGTTATAGGTAATCTTATTCACGAAGCCGCGGAAGAGTTTACGGCGCGCGTGAATTTTGACGATACCGACCTTTCGGCGCGGACTCTTGCCGAAAATATTTTTGAAGAGATTTCGCAGAGAGAAGAATACTCGAGATACCGCGCGACGGGGGCGGGCAAGGCGGTTTTTGCCTTTCTGAAAAAGGAAACAGTGCGCTTTTGCCTGAACGTGTTTAACGGGTGCAATAATTCGTCGTTCAGACCTGCGTTCGGCGAGATTGCGTTCGGGTTCGGCGGAAATCTGCCGGCGATTGCGATCGACACGCGGAACGGGCGTAGAAAAATTATAGGTAAAGCAGACAGAATAGATACGTTTGAAAATAAAATGCGTATTATCGATTATAAAACGGGTACGGTTGACGGCAACGACGACGAAAATCTGTATTCGGGCAAGAAGTTGCAGTTGTATCTTTACGCTAAAGCGTTTTCGGATAAGTTTTCGCCCGTGGGCGCGTACTACTTTCCCATTGCCGACAACTACGGCGATGACGAAGAAGCGGTTATGGCGATGAAGGGCAAAACGCTTGCCGACCTTAAAACCGCTTCGGAAATAGACAATACCATTACCGACGAGAACAGAAAGGGACGGTTTGTTTCGGCAAACCTTACCGAGAAAAAAGGCGGCGGTTTCCGCTACGACAGCATGCTTTTGACAAGGGAAGAATTCGACGCTTATTTAGACTATGCGATAAAAGTTGCCGCCGAAGGCGTTTCGGAAATTAACGAAGGGGTGATTATTCCGTCGCCCGACGAAAAGGCTTGCGAGTTCTGCGAATATCACGGGCTGTGCGGTTACGACGGCGCGCTTGACGGGCGAACCCGCGAAATCAACGAAAAAATTACCAAAGAATCGGTTGTTAAAGCATTGAAAGAAGAAAACGACGAGTTGAATGCCGAATACGGAGCTGAAGAAAAGACTGCTGCGGATTATGCGGCTGCGGGCGGTCGCGAAAACGGCGCGGGTGAAAATATTACCGCCGGCGAAGATGCGGCGGGCACTGCTACGGGCGGTGATAATGCTGCAAATACGACGGGTGAAAATGTAAACGATAAAACTAACGCGGATAACGGCGGAAAGGGGGCGATTTTATGATGACCGAAAAGCAACAGCGGGCGATAGATTTCGATAACGGCGATCTGCTGGTTTCGGCATCGGCGGGGAGCGGAAAAACCTGCGTTATGGTCAACCGCATTCTGAGGCACTTTCTTGACGGAAAAGCCGACGTGGATCAGATTCTTTGCGTTACTTTTACCGTGCTTGCCGCCGCCGAAATGAAACAGAAAATTTCCGACGCGATTACCGAAAGAATGAAAACCGCGGACGAGAACGAATGCAAAAGGCTATCTCGTCAGCTGGAACTTTTGCCGACGGCAAATATTTCTACCGTGCATGCGTTCTGCAAGAATTTAATTAAAGAATTTTTCTATGAAGCGGGGGTGGATCCGTCGTTTTCGGTGGTGAGCGACGCCGACCGCGAAAAGTTGATTAAACGTGCTATAGACCGATATTTTGACGATTTATACGAGAGAAACGACGAGATAATCGGCGTGCTTTTGCCCGTGTTTTTTAAGTACAGAAGCGATAAAAATCTTAAAGAAAAAATCGTTTCGGTTTATAAAGGCATTATGACCGAAGCCGATCCGTTTGCGGTTTTGAGAAGCGGCGAGTTTTATTATACGCCCGCCGGTGTGAAGTACATAAACGACGAGTTGTGCGCCGAACTTAAAGAAGAAATAAGGGCGTTTGCGAAATTTGCCGAAAACTGCGCCCGTGATTTTTGCGGTTTTGAAGAATTCGAAAATTACGCCGCGCTTATGATAAACGGGCTGAACGGCGTTGCCGAAGGAAATTCGTGCGCCGAAATCGTTTTAAGGCTTGACGAACTTACCATAAAACGCCCGTCCAAAAAGAAAAACGACGACGAAAAGTACCTTAAAGCAGAAGCCGCGGTTAAAAAACTCGGCGATAAATATACCGAATTCAGGCGCAAAAAGATGAAAGAATACGACCTGAACGACGTTGACGAAGAACTTGCGTTTGCCGCCGACGGGCTTAAGGTTTATAAGGCGTTTTCGCAGGCGGTTAAAGGGTTTGCGGATGCGTTTGCCGAAGAAAAACGGGATGAAAACTGCCTTGATTTTTCGGATTTCGAGCATTTCGCGCTTAAAATTCTTAAAAACGAAGAGATAAAAAAGGAAGTCCGCTCGCGTTTTAAGTACGTTTTTACAGACGAATATCAGGATACGAGCGGAGTTCAGGAGTTTATTCTGTCTGCGGTTTCAGACAATAATTTGTTTATGGTCGGCGATGTAAAACAGAATATTTACGATTTCCGCGGGTGTAATCCTGCGATTTTTGCCGATAAACGCCGACTTTTCGAAAGCCAAGGCGTGGGAACGGTTATCGATCTCGATAAAAATTTCAGAAGTACGAACGCCGTTATTTCTGCGGTTAACCGAGTGTTTTCGGGGAGTATGACCGTGAAATGCGGGAACGTCGATTATGCGGGAAACCCGATGATTTTCGGCGCAGATTACCCCGAAAACGAAGGCGTTGCGGAAATTCACGTCGTTAAAAAGAACAAGAAAACAAGTTCGTTGCCGAGCGGCGTTTACGGGGTGGTCAAGCACCTTGAAAAGATAAACGACGGCGACTTTTTCGCTGAAGGGGCATATATAGCACAGCTGGTCGGAGACCTTTACGGCAAGGAGATTTATACCGGCAAGAACGGCAAAAAGAAAACGATTGATTTCGGCGACGTTGCGATACTTTTAAGAAACGCCAATACGAGCGGCGACGCTTACGCCAAAGAACTGATTGCGGCGGGGATTCCCGTGTCGGCAAACTCGAAAAAAAGCATAGGCGAGTATGCAGAAATTGCGTTTTTAATCGATTTGCTTAAACTTATAGGGTGCTTTAACAGCGACGTTCCGCTGGCTTCCGTTTTGAAAAGCCCGATAGGCAAAGTTACCGACGCGGAACTTTTCGGGATAAGAAAATATACGACTTCGGGCAGTTTTGTGGACGCGTACCGCAATTATATGCGCGATAAAGACGACGAACTTGCGCTGAAACTCAGAAAATTCGACGAATATATGGCGAAAGTCAGGCTGATTGCGGGCTTTATGCCGTGCGACGAACTGTTGTCTGCGGTGATTGCCGAAAATCAGATTGACGTGGAATGGCTCGCTTCGCGTATGGGAGAGTTCAAGCTGGCAAGGGTGAACGCGTTTATCCGTGCCGCCGCTGGAAAGACAGTTGACGAGTTTTTGTCCGCGATAGACGAGACGGTCGCCGCGCTGACGGTTGCTTACGACGACGAAAACGCCGTTAAAATTATGAGCGTACATGCGTCCAAGGGGCTTGAATATCCCGTTGTGATTTGCGCGGGCGCGATGAAAAATTACAATGACCGCGATGTTTACGGCAGTTTTATTTTCGATCGCAAGTACGGAATTGCGATTGCTCATTACGATCCGTCGACTATGGTCGTTAAAAAGACTTCGTTTTTGCTGTTTCTTAAGAAAAAACTGCTTAAACGCTCACGCGAAGAAGAGATGCGCATTTTGTACGTCGCGCTGACGAGAGCAAGAAATAATCTTTACGTTGTGGGCGAATATCAGGGCGAATGCTCCGCGCTTAAATTCGGGCATTTCGAAGGGGATATATATTCGGTTAAACGTCCTTTCGACTTTTTGTCGGACGGCGACCTTGAATTTTTCGACGCGGGCGAAGCGGAAGAAAGAAAACTTTCCGAGCGCGAGGTGCGGCAGGTTTTAATAGGCGATTACGATAAAGAATTGGCTGAAATTATAAAAAATAACCTTGATTTCGAGTATAAGAGTTCGGAAGACGGGCTGTCGGTCAAACGGTCGGTTACAGCCGCCGCGCATTTTACCGAAAACGATTCGCCCGAATATGAAAAAGCACCCATTTGTGAAGCCGATTTTGCGGACGACGGATTTATTGTGGACGATTTCGGCGGCGTGTTTTCAGGCGATGATGGCTTGCTTGCCGACGATTTTGCGGACGGGTATAACGGACTTGCGGGCGACTATGATAATAAGTCGTGCGAAGAAAACTTGCCGTTCGACGGGATTGTAAAAGAGAAAAAGACGCGCGAAAACGCGAAAGAAAAAAGAACGGATATCGGTACCGCATACCACGCCTTTTTGGAAAGATGCGACTTTTCCGCCGACCCGGAAAGTGAGATTAATCGACTTATAGACGGACATATGCTCAAAGAAGAATATATTTCGCTGCTTAACAGGGATAAATTAAAAAATATTCTGAATATGAAAATTTTCAGGAAAATTGCGGGATGGACGCTTTATAAGGAACAGCCGTTTACCGCGTATATGCCGGGAAAAATCGTTGACGAAAATTATAAAGGCGACGGCGAAATTCTTGTTCAGGGGATTATCGATTTGCTTTGCGTAAAAGGCGACGAAACGGTGGTGATCGACTATAAATATACAAGAGAAAACCGCCCCGACGTGCTTGCGGAGCGGTATAGGAAGCAGTTGCAACTCTATACGTTTGCTATAGAAAAAGTTCTTAAAAAGAAAGTTGTTAAAAAGTATCTTGTAAATATTTACGGAAATAAAGTAGTTGAAATATAAAAGCATGCGCGTTTGCCGTTTTTTACGGGTTGCACTTTTTGCTTTTAAGTGTGAAAGTGCCGATAATCGACCTATAGACGCGGTTTTACTTGTTTATAGGTCGTTTTTCATGTTTGTTACAGGAAAAAACGGCGCGGTTATAAAGCGTCATCCGTGGCGGGTTTGTTGCGATAATAGGTCTGAATGCTGCCGTAGCCAGATTCGAAAATAAGGTCGATTAACTTTTTTTCGGGGTGGAGTTCGCGCTCGTTTTCAATATAGCGGGTGCGAAGATTGTTTATGTGGTCGTTTATGCGTATGCCGAAGTAGGAATGGAAAACGCGGGACAGGTGCGACGGGGTGTAGCCCATAGATTTTGCGATCGAGTTGAGCGTGATATTTTCTTTATAGTGCGAAAGAATGTAGCCGAGCAATTCGCAGATTAGCGCGTGTTCGCCCGAACGGCGGGTTTGCACGAATGTGAACGACCGGTATATAAACGAGAAAAACAGTTCTACCGCGGCAACGTGTATTTCTTTATTATAGTCGCGCGAAAGATAGTTGCGGGTGATTTCGCTTAAACGATCGCAAAGTTCTTTATCGTGAACGACGGCGGTTTCGGGCGAAAAACCGTTTTTGGTGGCAAGGAATTTTTCGGCGTATTCGGGCGGAATTATAACGATGTAGTTTTCGGGATTTTCTTCGGTGAAACTTTCGTCTATATAACAATGCGTGTCGTACGGAGCTAAAAACGCTACGCTGTTTTCGGTCATTTCGTAAATTTTTCCGTTGGACGAAACCGTGCATTTGCCGTGGTTCATAACGAAAACTTCAACGCTTATGTGAAAGTGCGGCGGGTATACGACCGTATTGGTGCGGTTGACTATAATTTTGCCTGTTTCGCGGTACTGCTCGTAAATAACGTTATCCATAACTCAATGATATCATAAAATGAGAATAAAATATACTTTTTTGAGTAGAAATTTAGAATTTTTACTGATACAATCGTGATATCAAAAACAAAAGGAATCCATAGGGTGCATTAAAATGATTACCGATGTTAAAAAATTGACCTTGGAAGAAAAACTTAAACTTTTGACGGGCGCGACCTGCTGGCAGACTTACGACGCGAACGGCAAGCTGAAATCGGCGTTTTTGTCGGACGGGCCGCACGGAGTAAGAAAAATAGATAAAGACGGTTCGACGGTTAAAAGTACCGTTATGCCTGCGCTTTCGACCGTGGCGAACAGTTGGAGCGTTGAAGCCGCTTATCTTGACGGGCAGACGATTGCGGAAGATTGCATCGACCATGACGTCGACGTGCTGCTTGCGCCCGGTGTGAACATTAAACGTTCGCCGCTGTGCGGAAGAAATTTCGAGTATTTTTCGGAAGATCCGTTCCTTGCGGGGCATCTTGCTTATGCGTATATTTCGGGCGTGCAGAGCCGCGGGGTGGGAACTTCGCTTAAACATTTCTGCGCGAATAACCGCGAGTTTGAAAGACTTTCGCAGTCGAGCGAAGTTGACGAACGCACGTTAAGGGAAATTTATCTGCCCGCGTTTGAAACTGCGGTCAAGGCTAAGCCCTGGACGGTTATGTGCAGTTACAATCTTATAAACGGCGTTTACGCTTCGGAAAACAAGTGGCTGCTTAAAGACGTTTTGCGCGATGAATTCGGATTTGACGGCGTTGTTGTTTCGGACTGGGGCGCGGTGCATAGTCAGTTCAGGCGCGTAAGAGCGGGACTCGACCTTGAAATGCCCGACAGCAGACACGCATATGAAGACCTTAAGAGCGCATATGATAAAGGATACATTACCGACGAGCAGATCGACGAGTGCGCGGCAAGAATTATAGAACTTGTAAAGAAGACGGAAAACAAGCTTAAAAAGACTGCTTTTACCAAAGAACAGCGGCATGAAAACGCAGTTAAAATTGCCGAAGAAGGCATTGTTCTGCTTAAAAACGAAGATGGAATTCTGCCGCTTAAGCCGCTTAAAGAAACTACGGCTGTTGACAGCGGCGACCCGAATGCGTTCAAGGGCGTGCTTGTCGTGGGGCATATGTCTGAAAATCCTTTACTCGGCGGGGGCGGTTCGGCGTTTGTTGAAACCGATTATAAGCAGAAAAGATTGAGCGATCTGCTTAACGCAATCAATCCCGAACTTAAAGCGGGGTACAGCGACAGGGACGTTTATCATCCGTATTCTTCGAAAGAGAATTTTGTTAAGGCGAGAACGGCTTCGGCGGTTATCGTGTGCCTTGGAAATAACTGCCCGACAGAAAGCGAAGGGCATGACAGAGAGTCGCTTAAACTGAATAGTTATCAGGAACAGACGATTAACGAACTTGCTAAGATCAATAAAAACGTTATCGTTGTGGTTTACGCGGGCGGCGTGGTGGATATGAGCAACTGGATATCGAGCGTTAAGGCTGTCGTCTGGGCCGGGTTCTCGGGCGAAGGCGTTAACGAAGCGGTTGCCGCTATTCTTTCGGGAAAAGTTTGCCCGAGCGGTAAACTTGCCGAAACTTTCCCCGTTTGCCTTGAAGATACGTTTAACTGCTCCGACCGCGGCGACGCGTTTACCGCCTGGTATAACGACGGTATTTTCGTGGGTTACAGATACTATGATAAATTCGGCAAAGAAGTTGCGTTCCCGTTCGGGTTCGGGCTTTCGTATGCGCAGTTCGAATACTCCGATCTGAAGATTGAAAAGAAAGGCGAACTCGACTATGAAATTTCGTATAACGTGACCAATAGGTCGGTTATCGACGCAAAAGAAGTTTCTCAGGTTTATGTAAAAGACGTATTTTCGGCGGTTAAAAGACCCGAAAAAGAACTTAAAGGCTTCTCTAAGAATTTAATTAAGGCGGGTGAAACCGTTCGCGTTTCCGTTCCGCTCGACGCGCGCTCGTTTGCATATTATAACCTTTCTATGAAGAAATGGTTTGTGGAAAACGGCGAGTTTGAAATTCTTGTAGGCTCGTCTTCGCGTGATATCAGACTTAAGGCAAGTGTTTATATCGATCTGCCCGAAGATTCGCAGCAATCGGTGTTTAATATTCTGTAATTGATAAATAAAATCGGTAGATAAAAAGCCGCTCTGTTTGGCGGCTGAAAAGATTGATAATCGACCTATAGACGGTGTTTTGCTTTGTTTGTAGGTCGATTTTTTGCGTTTTTTAGGGGGCGTGGACGGTTCGTGTGCGGCTGGGGCTTGCGGGCAGCAGAATATTGGAATATGGTGTGCGGCGTTGGAGCAGTGCGGTAAGGTTGACGTGATTATTGAATGCGGCGCAAGCGCCCGGATCCTTCGTAGGTAGGGCAAGGGGCAAGGCTCAGGATGACGGGATATATGTTTGACGGAAATGAAATAGACTGTGCGTGTGAAGTGGCTAATAGTTCTCTCTCGGCATTTGCGTGCCACTCTTCCCAAAGGGGAAAGCAAAGTTTGTTCTGCCGAAACTAATAAAAATACAGCCTGAACGACTTAATCACCCAAAAGGCGAAGGCAAGGTTTGATTTGTGGAAAGTTAAAGATATTTTTTAAGATTTTCTTCGCATTGTTCTTCGAACTCTTTAAGAATTTCGAGTTGCTCGTAGACGTCTTTGTCTAATAAATGTCCGTACTCGGAAATGTCTTTTATGAGTTCGGTTACTCCTAAAACCGTGCCTTTAAGGGTCATTTCGGCAATGTGTGAATCGGAATCGTCTACCATGGTTTTCATCGATACCGATGCGGATACCATTGTCTTTTTTATTGTTCCGATATCGGAAAGTTTTATCTTTTTGTCGTGCGCAAGGACGGCTACGTCGGTGATTATCTTCTCGTAACCTTCGCGCTCGTTGAGTAATTCTTCTTTAAGTCCGCCTTGCGCGATTTTGATTACGTCGTCAAGGGAGATAAGTGCCATTTGTATGTTCTGATGAGCGTTTTTCAATACCGTTTCTGTTATTTTTGTAAGTTCCATACTGTTTATTTTTGACAGTGAACGGCAAGTTTATACAATGGAAAGGAAAGAATTTTGTTTGAATATTATGCGAGCGGGGCGTTGGAGTAATAAGGTGACGGATTATTGAATTCGGCGCGGGGCGCCCGGATCCTTCGTAGGTTGGGCAAGTGGGCACGTCTCAGGATGACGGGATATATGCTTGCGGGGTGAAAAAGTTGCTTAGCTGAAAGAGTTGCTTTTTAGTCCGCATCCACCGCAAGCGGTCCCCCTTCTCCAAAAGGCGAAGGCAAGGAATGACTTGAATAAAGAGTAAAAATAAAACCCGACTATATGCCGATAAGCGACCTATAGACGGGTTTTTGTGTTGTTTTTTTGTGGGCGCGGCGTTGCAGGTCGTGCGGCTTCGCCTGAATCGTTCGGGATACGCTCAGGCTGACCTGAGATTGATTAAAAATTAAGTGAAAACATATCGCAGGGGAGACCTTGTTCGTCGTAAACGGTTATTGTTCTTGAAAGGTCTTCTACGTTTTCGGCGGTTTTTTCAAAGTTGTAGCCGTATCTTACGCCTGTGAACGGAACCGCAGATTTAACGGTGATGGTGTTGCCGTCAAGGCTGACGCGGCAGTTGAGAGTGTAGCCCGAATCGGTTAAAACTTCGAATCCGCTCGAACCGTTTTTAAGAATGATTTTTTCGTTCATTGTGATTTGTACTTCCGTTTCGGAAACTCGTTTGTATGAGTATACTTTCGGGGCGGCGTTTTCGTCCTTGCCGAAGAAATTTCTTAAAGTTTCGTTTGCGAGGCGGGTGGCTATGGTGCGCTTATCTTTGGGGTGAATTTCGCTCCAGTCGCCCTGATCGAGATTTATTGCGTTGCATGCGTAACGATCGGATTTTGCGACGATACCTATCTTTTCGTTGATTACGCTGTATCCGACGGGGTCTTCTACGAACCTTGCGAGTTCAGCCATGCTGAACGTAAGTTGCGGGTTGTTGAAAAATCTTCTGAAACAAGCGATTAACGCTTTAAGGGCTTTATCGTGATTTTTTTCCGCGCCGTAGATGTTGGATTCGCCCTGATACCAGCAAACGCCCCTGATGTTGTAACCTTCGAGCGGGTAAACGACTCCGTTGAAACTCTGACACGGTTTTTTCCAGATCAGGCTTTCGTCGCAAGCGGTGTCCGATATGCTTGCGTATTCGTCGTAGGCTTGTTTATCCATCCACGATTCGGTTATCGTGCCGCCGATTGCGTTTACTATAAGCCCTACGGGGCAGTCGAGTTTTTTCTGCATTTCTTTGCCGAAAATGAAACCGACGGCGGAGAAATTTTTTATAGACGAAGCGTTTGCGCCGTTCCATACGGGCGGGGCTTCGAGCGTTTTTGTGGGTTCGTCGCGGAATTTGGTGGCAAGAGAAAGCAGACGTATATTGTCGTTACGGCATTCGTTTTCGTCCGCATAAAGGTCGGCAAGAACTTCTTCGCTCCATTCGACTTTCCATTCCATATTGCTCTGACCGCTTAACATGTAAACTTCGCCGACGTAAACGTCTTTAATGGTTTTTGTTCCCCAGTCGCATATAAGCGTGATTTCGAACGGTCCGCCCGCGGTCATATTCGGGAAATAAATTTCCCAATTGTTGTTTTCTACGGTGCCGTAGTAAATTCTGTCGCGGAATTTTGCGGCGATATGCTCGTTGCCTTCAAGGTTCTCTATCGTACCCCAGATTTTGTTTACGGCATCTCTTTGCAGGCACATGCCGTCGCCGAAAAGTTGATAAGGAACGATAATGTCTTCGGCGTCGTAGGTGCAATCGGAAACGTCGAACGTGGGCGTAAGATTTACCTTGGATAAATTGTCCGACGGAAACTCGGTCGTCGCGCATGATTTTTCGTATCCGTCGAGAACGTCCGGTTCTTCGTCGGGTTTATCGTCCGGTTTGTCGATTCCGCCGCCGGATGACGACGAGTCGATTGAGGAATCGGGGGTATTGCTTGCCGATGAGTCCGGTTTTTGCGTGCATGCCGAAAACAGCAATAACAACGACAGTAAGACTGCAAATATGCCCGTTATCGTTCTTTTCATATTTTTCTCCTTTGGTTTCGGGTAAACCCGCCCGATACGATTATAAGGTTATGATATGTTATTATACAACCAACGCGTCGGATAATCTTGCCTTATTTACTAAAAAAAGTGTTTTTTTATAAAAAACAGATGTGCTTTCCGGCTAGGCGTTGAAATTATTTTCGATAAATCGGCGATAAAATTCGCATTTGCGATTGATAAAAAGACAAAAAATGTTCGCTTGAATTTGTGAGTACAGCCAAACATTGTATGAAAAAGCAGTTTTTATTTATAATAAGGCAAGACATAGGTTTTGGCTGGCTGTATAATAAATGTGTCTTAATTAAAAACGGGGTATTCCCTGAAAACGAAAGGAGTAAGAATGAAGAAATTACAAAAATTCGGGATTCTTGCGGCGTGTTTTGTTGCGGTTGTTTCGTTCAGTCAGATTTTAAGCGTGTTTGCTTCGACTGCGGTCGGCGTTCCGACGGGATTTGGCGACGCGGTGGAAATAGAAGTTTCTTCGACCAACGAAGCGTTGAACCATTGGCAATATTATATTACGGGCGCGCTTGACGAAAAGAGTAATGCCCGCGGCGATAAGGTTTACGAAGATAAAAACGTGCGTTTCAAAGCGACTGCGGACGGCAGAACGGGTAACGCTATGCTGGTTGAAAAGAAGACCGGAAACGGCTCGCTTGTCGCGTATCCTTACGCAATAGACGTAACGCCCGCCAAATCTTATACCGTTTCGGCATATGTGAAAATCGTTTGCGAAGAAAGCATTGAAAGTTCGATTTCTTTTACGGTTAAAGAACTTGATGAAAACGGCGTAAAGACGTCTGACGAAAAACCTGCGGTTTTAAGCAGCGTAACGGGCGCGACGAACGGTTGGCAAAAGGTTGAGTTTTTGTTTACGACTTCGGAAAACGGCGCGAAAATCGTTCCTATGGCAGAATTTAAGGGCAAGGGCGATTTTTATCTTGACGATATGGCCGTGCGCGCTACGACAATTTATGATAACACTGTTTCTTACAAGATGCAGGCGATCGGCAAACTTTCGGACGGCGCAAGCGACAATCTGACGAGTATTGACGGCGATAAAACCGCAATTAAGGGAATGCGGGAACTGACGGTTGCAAACATTTCGTCCGACTCTTCGGATGGTGACGGCGCGTCGCTGATTATTAACGACGGCGAAGTTTTCAAAACGAATTTTGCGGCGTTATCGCCCGATAAGACTTACAGATTCTCTTTCAAATATAAACATGTAAAAGTCGGCAGTAAAAATACTCTGAGCATTCGTTTCGATTATGTTACGCTTACGGGCGAAAGACTTTATTATATAGACGTTATAAACGGTTCGTCGACGGAATGGCTGACTTGCAGTCGCGACGTTAAGGGCGTTGCGGGATACGGTTCGCAAGGAATAGCGATAACTGCGAGCGCAAAATATCTGATAGACGAACTTTCGATAGTTTGCCTTGACGAACAAGACCCGATGCAGTATATAGCGAACGGCTCGTTTTCGGGTGCGTACACTGCGGGCTATACGCTCGGCGCAAACGTGAACGTTGCCGTGCAGTCTGACGGAACGAGTGTTTTTGCAGCGGGTAACGGCGTTTATGACCCGACTGTCGGGCAGCGCGGATTTGTGGAATATGTTCCCGAAGGGCTGACTAAGGGAAAGCAATATACTCTTAGTTTCGATTATCGTTTTTCGGGCGCGGCGTGGATAAACAGCATTCTTGTTTATCACGGCGGCGCGGAAGTGATTAACCTTAAAGATCAGGAAATTCCCGATTGCTGGACTAACAAAACGTACACTTTTACGGCGAACGGCAATGACAAGTTTATGTTCTACGGACCGTCGTACTATGTCTGGGTGACGTACTACAGAAATATTACGATAACCGACGAAAGCGGAACGCAGTTTAATAATAATGTCAGTTTGGCTAAGCCGCAAACGGTTTACGGAGAAAACATTCTGAATAACGGAACGTTTGACGGGAAGGTCGGATTTGTTTCGGACGACTGGGCTTTTGAAGGCGATGCGGGGATTTATGGGATTCCGTTTGATTCAAGTTATGAAGGAAATGTTCCGACGGACGGCTCGGAACGTGTGATTTGGCTTGACGGAACGGCTGAAAATGCCGCTCTTGCGATAAGTAAAGAAATAGCCGTTGCGAAAAGAACGCTTGCGGTTGCGCTTACTTGTTATAACGGCAATATTGAAGATCTGATTGTTTCTGCGGTGGCGGGAGATAAGGAAATTTTTGCCGACGAAAACGGGTTTATAGAACTTCCGGAAGGCGTAGGAGCTGTTAAAATTAAATTTGCTTCGGAAAAATATGTTGCGTTAGGGCAAATTGCCGTTTATTCGCATACGCATGCAACGCCCGACGCGGGAGATATAAAAGCTATTGACGCAACCTGCACGAGAGCGGGCGGGAAGGTTTATGCCTGCGCGGACTGCAATAAGACCGTTTATGTTGAGAAAACCGCGCTGAAAGATCATGAACTCGAACACGTTCACGTCGACGCGACTTGCAAAGACGGCGTAGATAAAGACGTTTGTAAAGTTTGTAATGCGGAATTCAATGTGAAAGTTCTTCAGGGGGATTCTGCGCATCATAAGTTCGGCGTTGTCGTTCTTGAAGAAGCCACTTGCGTTAAGAACGGAAAGAAACTCAGTATTTGCGAATATTGCGGAGCGATTAAAGATCGTACGATTTTATCCGCTACGGGCAAACATACTTATAAAAACGGCGTTTGTATCGGTTGCGGGGCGGAAGATCCCGATTATAACGGAGTCTCTTCCGGCTCGGGTGACAGCGGGTCGGGGACGGTTAAACCGTCTTGCGGCGGATGCGGTTCGAATGTTTCCGGTGGCCTTTTCGGGCTGGGTATTCTTGGTGCCGCCGTGCTTGTGGTTAAGCGCAAGAAATAAAATTTTCTAATATATGAAACCCGCCTATATGTCGATAATCGACTTATAGGCGGGTTTTTGTGTTGCTTTTTGTGGGGCGGTGGAGTAATAAGGTAACGAATTATTGAATGCGGCGCGGGGCGCCCGGATCCTTCGTAGGTTGGGCAAGGGCTGCGTCTCAGGATGACCTTAAAATAAAAAAATTCCGATTAAAAGTCGGAATTTTTTTAACGTTTAATAAATGTAGTTATAAATTACTTGGTTTCGAGCAGGGATAGAACTTCTTCTTTGCTTAAAAGACCGAGCGATTTTGCTATTACTTCGCCGTTTTTGAATACCAAAAGCGTGGGGATCGCCGCGATCTGATACTCGACGGCGATGCTCTGCTGTTCGTCTACGTTTACTTTGCCGACCTGAAAATCTGTCGCGGTTTCGGCTATTTCGTCAATAATCGGCGAGAGCATTCTGCACGGTCCGCACCAGGGCGCCCAGAAGTCTACGAGTGTTTTCTGCTCGGAATTTACTGTTTCTTTGAAATTTTCGGTTGTGAGTTCTTTTATCATATTTATAGTATGCTCCTTATCGTTTGTTTTTATATAGGGGATTATCCGAATGTGCGGCTTACGCCTGGATCCTTCGGAAGCCGCACAAGTAAGCAGGTCTCAGGATGACGGGAAGTGCTGCGTTGTAGGTCGTACGGTTTGGCTTTTTTGTGATGTCCGACGCGTGTGGTTTAAGGGAAAAATAAAACCCGCCGGGGAAACCGACGGGCGTGAAATTACGCGTTTTTAAGAGCGTTAAGTCTGACGGCAAAGCCCGACTTTTTGTTCGCTGCGGTATTCTTATGAAGAGTACCGTTGGAAACCGCTTTGTCGAGAACTCTGCAGGTTTCTCTGTAACCGGCTTCGATTTCGGCAACGTTACCCGCTTCAAACAATGCGTTGAGTTTTTTCAAAGCAGTTTTGACTTCGGATTTATTGCTTTTATTGATTTCGGCTCTTTTGTTGTTTACGAGTACGCGCTTCTTCGCGGATTTGATATTAGGCACTTTATTTATCTCCTTAGGAACTATCTTACTGTGGGATATTTTAGCATATAAGTTTTTTTAATGCAAGAGATTTTACGCCTTTTTTATAAAAGAAAATTATTTTTCGGCTAAAAATAAATAATATTTTGGGCATTTCGGGCGATTTTGTTTATGTGGCGGGCGGAGCGGACATAAATCTGCCGTATATAATATAATGAAAGCGGATAGCGGCGGGTTATATGAGCAACTGCGCAGATAAAAGTAAAAGCGTTTTTATTAAAAGTCAAGGTCGCCCGATTGTGGTCACAGACAGCGGCGCGGGCGGTTTATGGGTTTTGCATAAACTTGCGCGCGCTTTTCCCGAAGAAAAGTTTATTTATTATTCCGACGTGAAAAACGTGCCTTACGGAAACAAGCCGACTTGCATTATAGAAAAATATTGCGCCGAGCGGGTTGAGTTTGCAAAAAAGCATAACGCCGCGCTGTTGGTGATTGCTTGTAATACAATGTCAGTCGTAGGGCAAAATGTGTTTTCAAACGGCGGAATAAACGTTATAAAAGTTGTTGCGGCGGATTATTTTATAAATAAAAAAACGGCTCGCCCGATAATTATGTTCTGTACGGCGGCAACGGCTAAAAACGGGGCTATAAGTCGATTATCCGAGTATAACGGCGTAAAAATATGCCCGATGAACGACCTTGCAAAAGAGATTGAAAACAATATCGACCGATTAAAAAGTTTTAAGCCCGATTGTTTGAAAATCGATTACGGAAAGTTTAAGACGGTGATACTCGGTTGCACGCATTACGCGCTTATAAGAGATAAGTTCAAAGAAAAATTTGCGGGCGCAAGAATTATTGACGGGAGCGAAAATCTTATTGAAGAAGCAGGGCGCGTTATAAAAAAATCTGCGTCGAAAAATAAATCGGTTGAAAGGTCGTGCGCAAAAAAGGATAAAGCAAAGCAGGTTTTGTTTTACGGGAGCGGAGCAAGAAAAATGCGCAGAGTTTATTACTCGCTGTTCGGCAACGAATAAAATTTATTTAGTCGGAGACAGTTGCCGCATTTATTACTTTTGCCGCATTGCCGATCGGTTAATAATATAGCAGGCGGGAACAAAAAAGGCGGATTTAACTTTTTTATATATTTTTTGTGCGATATGCGCGCGTTTTTACGGTTTAATGCGATAAAAATATTGACACAAAACGGGCGATTGTGTTATTATTTAAGACGGTAATGCGGTTTTTCGGGCGATCTCGCGTGGGAAACACCGATCGGATTGCCTGCCGCAGTCGAAAAATTCTTATTTTTTCGTTCAGGTGATTATGAAATTTGCCGATTATGATTTGTGTCTTATAACCGACGAGAAAGAGAGAATGTATTTTCTCGGTTTTTCTTCGACGGACGGGTATGTAGTTCATTCGAAGAATAAAACCACGCTGGTTATCGATAAACGTTACTATTACGCTGCGAAAAAACAACTCGAACCCAAAGGTTTCGAAGTGGTTTGCGGAAGCGATTTTACTTTTCTTTCCGAAGCGGCGCTTTCTAACAACGCTCAGGTTCTGGGAATAGATTTCTCGGTTACTACGCTTAAACAACGCGAAACTCTTGAAAAAGCGTTGCCGAAAGTTAAATTTTTCGATATCGGACCCGAACTCGAATACGAAGCGTCGGTTAAACACCCCGAAGAGATTAAAACCATTGCAAAGGCTTGCGCCATTGCGGAAAAGTCTTTTCAGGAAACGTTGCCGTTTTTGGAAGTGGGCGTGACCGAAGCCGATATCGCCGCCGAACTCGAATACAGATTTAAGAAAAACGGCGCGTCGGATAAGTCTTTCGATACCATTGTGGGGTTCGGGGCGAACTCCGCGGTTCCGCATCATCAAACGGGCAAAACCAAACTTAAAGAAAACGTTCCCGTTTTGATGGATTTCGGGTGCATTTATTCAGGTTACTGCTCGGATATGACGCGCACGATGTTCTTCGGTGAACCCGACGAGAAGTTTTTGCGCGCTTACAAAGCCGTTTACGAAGCGCATTTTGCCGCGCTTAACGGCGTTAAAGCCGGTATGACGGGCAGAGAAGCCGACGCCATTGCAAGAAACGTTCTTGATAAGTATGGTTATGCCAAATACTTTACTCATTCGTTGGGGCACGGGATAGGCGTGCATATTCACGAGTATCCTTGTCTTACTCCGTCGGAAAGGGGCGCGGCGTGCATTCTTGAAAACGGAATGGTTTATTCGGACGAGCCCGGCGTTTATTTCGACGGCAAGTTCGGCATAAGAATAGAAGACAGTTGCTATATGAAAGACGGTAAGACTCATACTTTTATGAAAGAAGATAAGAAACTTATCGTTATCAAAAACGGCGAAGTTCGGAAATACGTTTTTTAATAAACCGCAAGTAAATAGAAAATACGGTCTTAAGATTGCAGAAAAACGGAATTTAAGACCTATGATAAAATAAGAAATAAAACTCAGGAGATAAAAAAATGATTCAAGCAGGCGATTTCAGAAAGGGCGTGACCATCGAATTCGAAGGTAACATCTACACCATCGTTGACTTTCAGCACGTTAAACCGGGCAAGGGCGCAGCCTTTGTCAGAACCAGACTGAAAAATATCGTTACCGGCGCAGTTCTCGAAAGAACGTTCAACCCGACCGAAAAAGTCGAAAACGCCGTTATCGAAACCAAGAAAATGCAGTATTCTTACAACGACGGCGATCTGTATTACTTCATGGACGAAGAATACAACCTTGTTCCCCTTAACCACGATCAGGTTGAAGACGCGCTCAAGTATATCAAAGAAAACGATTACGTTCTTGTTAAATCGTATAAGGGCGTTGCGTTCTCGGTCGATTGCGAAAACTTCGTCGAACTGCTCGTTACCGAAGCCGAACCCAGCGTTGCAGGCAATACCGCTACCAACGCGACCAAGATCGTTAAACTTGAAACGGGTATCTCCATGCAAGTTCCTATGTTCGTTAACGAAGGCGACGTTATCCGTATCGATACTCGTACCGGCGAATACATGGAAAGAGTTAAAAAATAATGAACGTCCTTATTACAGGCTCATCGAAAGGCATAGGCGAAAGTATCGCCCGTGCCTTTTATTCAATGGGCGAAAATGTTATAATCAACTATTTTTCGGGTGAAGAAAGGGCAAAAAAAATCGCCGGCGATCTCTGCGGAAGTATGTGTGTTAAGGCGGACGTTTCCGATTACGCGCAGGTCGATAATATGTTTTCTTTAATAGAAAAACGGTTCGGCACGGTGGATATCCTTGTAAATAACGCCGGTATTGCGCCCTTGCAGAAGGTTATACAGGACGTTTCGGAAGAAGAATTCGACCGCACGGTTGCCGTTAATCTTAAAGGGATGTTCAACTGCTGCAAACGCGCGGCGGACGGCATGGTCGGTAAAAAGTTCGGGCGGATTATCAATATTTCGTCTATCTGGGGCGAAGTGGGCGGTTCGTGCGAAGCGGTTTACTCCATGACCAAGGCGGGGGTGATCGGGTTTACGAAAGCACTCTCTAAAGAACTGGCGCCGTCGGGGATTACGGTCAATGCCGTTGCGCCCGGGTTTATAGATACTTCGATGAATGCGCACTTGTCCGCAGGTGACGTTAAAGCGTTTGAAGAAGAAATTCCCGTGGGGAGAATAGGTTCGCCGTCGGAAGTTGCTCGGGCGGTTGTGTTTCTTGCCGCTCGCGATTCGGGCTACATTACGGGGCAGGTTCTGGGCGTTAACGGCGGGTTATAAGGTTTTGATATGTTGCGCGTGGCTTTAGGGCTGCGCGTTTTTCTTTGTATTTTTTTATCGAATATGGCGATAATCGACTTATAGGCGGGGTTTTGTGCTTTATGGGGGCGAAGCTTGATTGTGAAAAGGTGCGGCTACGCCCGGATCCTTCGTAAGTAGGGCGAGTGGCACGTCTCAGGACGACGGGCGACTATTTTTTAAGACCTAAGATTTCGTCAGCGGAAAGGTCTAACTCTTTACAAAGACGGGCAAATGTGTCTAACTTGGGGAGTTTTTTGGTTGTTTTGTATTGAGTTATCATTTCGGGTGAAACGCCCACTCGTTTTGCAATTTCTACGGTCGTAAGCCCGCAATTTTTGAGTTCTTCGCTTAATTTCTGTTTTATTATTTCGTACATATGTAATTTCCTTGTTCGTTTTGCGTAGTCAATTTTATAACTATTGGTTAGTATTTACTTGACAACTAACCATAGGTTAGATATAATATGTGTATAATGAATACGAAGGAGAAGTTAATATGTCGTTTTTATTTTGTCCGAAATGCGGAAAAGAAGTCGCTTCGGGTGCAAAATTCTGCTCTTATTGCGGCGCACCGTTAGAAAATAACTGTAATGCAGATACGCCCGAACAAACGGCGGAACAAAAGCAGAACGAATTTCAACGTTTTTGCCATGATGAAAACGCGCAAACTTTAGTGAATGCAAATAACAGTGCGGTTGTTGGCTGCGTCGGTAGCAGCGTTGCGACTGCGACTGATTGCGAAATTCAAAAAAGCGAGCCTGTAAAAGTAGATACTGTTAGCGACGGTCTGATGAAAGAGTTTTTGGCAAGTTGCGGCGTTGCGCGAAGATATGATGAAAAACGGCTTTCGTTGGATAAAAAATCAAAGATTTTTGGCGGAATTGCAATAGGTGCAGGTGTTATTGCTGCATTGATTTTTGCGAATGAACTTACGGGAATTTTGGAAAAATTCAGTTTTCCTATCGGGTTCGATTTTTTTTATGTTGCGCTTATTACTGCGGGTGTCTTTGCTGTGCTTACCGCCGTTTTTCGGCAAAGAGCGAACGAAATGAAAACCGCAAACGGAAACGCGGTGTTCTATATGCTCTTAAAGCAATGGCTGTTGAAAGAGAAAAATATTAACTTTTGCGTAAATTTTACAGGAGCGCAAGTTACAAAAACGTTTAACCTGATATGTAAGCGTATGAGCGAAGGATCAAATGCTAATGCGGATGCAAATGAGACTATTTCGCTTTTTGAACTTGAAAAAGAGTTTAATTCAAAATCAGTATGGAACAAAATGATATCCGGACGGGCACTTCCGGGAATTCTGAAAGCTTTATCAGGGCTGCCTTTTTGGGTAATTGTTTTCAACATAATAGATATATCTAAAAGTAGTGTAATCGGTAAGAATGTTTATATGATAAATTTTACTTCAATAAGTTTTTCGACTGTAGTGTTTTATTTTGGAGTAAATTGTCTTATCCTCTTTCATGTGTTTGAGAATTTCAGATATAAGTGGTATAGCGTTGCTGTTTCCAAATGGTGTAAATCGATGAATAAGAATATGCTCGACTTGGCGGCGCGTGGTTATTTGCTTGAAAATGTTGACAGAGTGTCGGAAGAAATTACTCCGTTTATGTTTACTGCTGTGTATTATAATGACCAAAGTTTTATGGAACATTTTTATGTGCGAAATGTTTTTTCTGCTATATTGAAAATATTATCGTCGTTAATAGGTACGTTTGATGTTTATTATGGGGTAATGTGGTTAGCTAAGCTTCGCAGTGATATAGTTTTACCTATTGTGCTTGTCGTTTTGTCGTTTGTTTTCGATATTATAGGGGATCAGCTTAGAAAGGTATAAACTGAAAAAGAATGAAATGCGGTAAGCGCGTGGCTTTAGGGCTGCGCGTTTTTCTTTGTATTTTTTTATCGAATATGGCGATAATCGACTTATAGGCGGGGTTTTTGTGTTTTTATGGGCGGAGAAAGCAAGGATTGACTTGTGTTAAGATTGTGCGGGTATAGCGTTTTTTTTGGGGGGGGGCGTTCGGCTTCGCCCGGATCCTTCGTAAGTAGGGCGAGTGGCTTGTCTCAGGATGACTGGGCGGGCGGATGGCGGCGAAAAAATATTTCTTATATTTTTTTAATTTTGACTGAAAAACGTTTGACGTATGGGTTGCATAGTGATATACTTCAAAACAGTTGAACAATTATTCAACTGTTACACGAAACGACGGAGCCAAGAATATGAAAGACGAAGAATTGATGTGTAAAGAATACGAGCCGCATGGATCGGCTGTGGAAAAGGTTAAAAACGCGATGCCGAGCGACGACGAATTGTATGACGTTTCGGAGTTGTTCAAGGTGTTCGGCGACAGCACGCGGACGAGTATTCTTACCGCGCTTATGCAAAGCGAGTTGTGCGTGTGCGATATATGCACGCTGCTTAATATGACGAAATCTGCAATTTCGCATCAACTTCGCATTTTGCGGCAAACTAAGTTGGTGAAAAGCCGCAAAAAGGGCAAGGAAGTGTACTATTCGCTGGCGGATGATCATATCGTCAGTATTATGAATATGGCGCTCGAACACGTTTCGGAATAATGCGTGGTTCGCAAAATAATTAAGAAAAATTTTTATAAGCGTCGGATTGAAAGGAACGGCGCGCGGAGGATATTATGAACAAAGTTTACAGACTTAAAGATCTCGATTGTGCGGCATGTGCGGCAAAACTCGAACAGCACCTTGCAAAAATCGACGGTGTGAACAGCGTTTCGGTTAACTTCATTTATCAGAAACTTATGGTTGATTTCGACGAAGCGAAGAAAGACGAAGTTCTTGCAAATATTAAATCCGTAACCGCTCATGTAGAGCCGGAAGTTAAGATTTTAGGATTATGAAAAAATCAGATAAGAATAAATCCGCACTGCTGAGAATTATTGTTTCGGCGGTGCTGTTTATCGCGCTGCTCGTTCTGGAGCATGTTTTTGATATCAACAATTACGCTCTGTTCGCGATGTACCTGGTTGTTTACCTTATAATCGGGTATGACGTTCTTGCAAGGGCGGCTGTAAACATTGCTCACGGGCAGGTGTTTGACGAAAACTTCCTTATGTGCATAGCGACGGTCGGCGTTTTCGTGCTTGCTTTGTGCGGCAGCGGCGATTATTCGGAAGCGGTCGTAGTTATGATTTTGTATCAGACGGGCGAACTGTTTCAGCGGTACGCGGTCGGAAAATCGAGAAAGAACGTTTCCGAACTGATGGATATGTGCCCCGAAACGGCGGTAGTTCTGCGTGACGGCAAGGAAGAAACCGTTTATCCCGAAGAAATCGCGGTGGGTGAAACCATTGTGGTTAAAGCGGGCGAAAAGATTGCTATCGACGGCGTTGTTACCGACGGAAAAGCCACTCTTAATATGATGGCGTTGACGGGCGAAACGGTGCCTGTGGACGTTAAGGCGGGCGACGAAGTTATTTCGGGTTCGATAAACGAAAACGGACTTATTTATATAAAGACCACCAAAGAATTCAGCGAATCGACCATTTCTAAAATTCTGGAACTTGTCGAAAACGCTTCGGAAAAGAAAGCCAAGGCGGAAAACTTTATCACGCGGTTTGCAAGATGGTATACGCCTGCGGTGTGCGCGTTGTCGCTTTTGTATGCGGTTATCGCTTCGATAGTAACGAAAGACGTTAAAAGCAGTATTTTTACGGCGTTGTCGTTCCTGGTTGTAAGTTGCCCGTGCGCGCTGGTTATAAGCGTGCCGATGGGTTTCTTCGGCGGTATAGGCGCGGCTTCGAAAAACGGTATTCTGGTTAAAGGAAGTAACTATCTGGAACTTCTGAGTAAAGCGAATATCTTTGCGTTCGATAAGACGGGCACCATTACAAAGGGTAGTTTCTCGGTCGTAAATGTCTATCCCGAAGCCGATTATCAAAGAGTCCTGAAGATTGCGGCGGCTGCGGAAAGCGGTTCCAATCACCCGATTGCAAAGTGCATTTCGAGCAGTTACCCCGATTACGAAAAGGGGTTTGAAGTAACCGAAATTGCGGGCAGGGGCGTGCGTGCCGAAAAAGACGGACGGGTCATTCTTGTGGGTAACGCCGCGTTGATGGATGAAAACGGTATTGCGTTTGATAAAGTTAACGATATAGGAAGCATCGAATACGTTGCCGAAAACGGTAAATTCGTGGGCGCGATAGTCGTTGCGGATACTATAAAAGATACGTCTAAAAAGGCGATCGACGACCTTAAAAAGTCGGGCGCGAAGTGTTATATGCTTACCGGCGATAACAAGGAAAACGCAGCCAAGATTGCGGGCGAATGTGGCGTTAACGAATATATAGCGGGACTTTTGCCCGGAGATAAGGTTAAAGAAGTAGAAAAACTCATCAATAATAAAAAGCCCGGCGACGTGGTTTGCTTTACCGGCGACGGAATAAACGACGCTCCCGTAATTATGCGTGCCGACGTAGGCGTTGCGATGGGCGCGCTCGGCAGTGACAGCGCGATCGAAGCCGCAGACGTCGTGCTTATGAAAGACGATCTTACCGCTTTGTCGGTTGCAAAGAAGATTGCGCGTAAGACGGTCAGAATCGTTACCGAAAACATCGTACTTGCGCTTTCGGTTAAAGTAATCGTTATGATACTTTGCGCGGTAGGAATTAAGTACGCAATGTGGTTTGCGATATTCGCGGACGTAGGCGTTTCTATTCTTGCTATTCTCAACTCGATGCGCTGCCTTACCGTTAAAAAGTAATTTAAGCCTTTATTTTCCTTAGTTAAGCCTTTATTTCCCCTTTATTTAACAATATTTCAAAAATCGGACGATGACTGCGGTTGTCGTCCGATTTTTGCGTTACGTTCATATAATATAGTAACGGTTGTATATAATATGAATGTAAAAATTATTGATTTGCATAACGATCTGCCGACGGTTCTTTCTGACTGCACGGAGTATCAAAATAATAAAAAATCGGGCTATAGGTCGATTTACGCGCTGTATAAAGGCGAAAGAACGCTTGAAGAAATTAAAAAATGCTACGATTTTGCTAAGCAAAGCGGCGCGGAATATTTTGCCTTCGAAGACGCTTGTTACAAAAACGAAGAAAAGTTTTTTGAGCTTGCCGAGAAAGGCAAGCCTTTTTATGCTTCGCTTTGCTGGAACTACGAAAACGACTATGCAAGCGGGTGTT
>CAKQXZ010000025.1 GCA_934292955.1 uncultured Clostridia bacterium | reverse complement strand
CTTTGCCCGTTTCGGGGTCTTTTAACGTGAATATTCCCTTTTTGCTGTCAAAAGTATAATTCATAATATAAATTCCTTATCAGTCAAGAATTTTCAAAATCAGTCGAGTATTCCGGAAAGAAAATCGCCTATATATCTTCCGAGAAGAATGTTGCCTTCGGTGTTAAGGTGCAAGCCGTCTACTTCGTATTCGGTATAGGTAAAAGCGTCTATTTCGGTAATAAGGTTAAATGCGTCGAAACACGCTATATTGCGCTTTTCGCACGTTTCTTTTATGGCTTCGACATACTCGGAAAGAGTGAAACCGTATTTGTTTTTGTTGGGTATGCCGTTGGATTCCTGTTCTTTTCTGTAAACGGGAGTAACGAATACTACTTTTGCCGTCGGATAGTCTTCGGCAAAACCGTCGGCTAATATTTTAAGCGCGCCGTAAAAGGTTTCGGCGGTGTCGTCGCCGTAAACACCCAAAGGATTAGGCAGATCGGACGAACCGTAACCGAAATCGTTGGTTCCGCCGAGAACCACTATTACATTTGCGTTTTTGTCTATATTTTTGTATCTTTGCGTAAACGACAGCGTTACGCCGTCTTTATTGGGCAGTCCCGCTATGCAAGACCCGCCTAAGCCCACGTTTTGTATGCCCGATACGAACGAATAATTATCGCGGATGTATTCGGTGTAATGCGTGGTAACGATATCGGAATACACGTTTTTATCTGTAATGCTGTCGCCTAAAAAAGCGATTTTGTAACTGCCCTGCGGCTCGTGTTTGCTTATCGAACTGTCGTCTTTATTGCAGCCGACAGCCGAAAGGCATGTTAAACAAACGATTGCGGTTAAAATAACCGAAAAAAACTTTTTCATAATAAATAATTCGGAAAAATCGTTTATCGTCGCGGACGATAATACGCCCGCGACGAATAAAAAACTTAGTATCCGTAGGAATAGTTAAGTCTTCCTATGGGAGCAGCGTCGCCCGAACGATAAAGTTCGATGTGATCGTATGCCTTAACGTTGTCGGCAACTTTGAATTCTATATGGTAGTTTGTGGACGACAGACCGAGAACGGAAAGTTTAACCCTGACTATCATCGTTTTGCCGTAAACGTAAACGTCGCCTTCGCCCTTTTTGGTAAGACCGCCCTTGCCGTCCGCTTTCATAACGGACGTAACGTTGCCGTTTACTTCTCTGTTAAGAACGTAATTGTAGCCGTTCCACGAATTTTTAGCGTTGTCGGTTTTGATAAGTATGTTCATCCACTTATCGTCGCCGCTCGAATATTGCGTTACGTCGTCGGCAGTGGTTACGCGGAAGTACATATACTCGTCGTCACGCGCGACTTTGACCGTTTCGATATCGTTTCTGCCCGAATTATCGGTATACGTCATGCTTGCGACCATTGCGGGAGAGTTTCTGTCTTTGCAGTCGTTCGTAAAGTCGACGTAAGGACGGATAGAATCCCACTTGGCATCGTCTTTCGAAATATCTATAGTCGTCTTGGGGTAAACGTAATGTTTTGCCGCGTTATAATTGAACTTCCTTATGTTGCTTATTGTCTGCATAAAGAAGTTATCGGCAACCTTTTCGTTTACGCAAGGCTCGATATCGCGCGAATACTCTTCGTTAAAGGTATCGACGGTGAAATATGTGCTGCCGTCCTGCATTTTTTCGGCAACCCATTCGTTCCAGCCGGTTATGAACGCGTATTTTACCTTTTCGCCGTCGTTTTTATAATCGAAAGCGGTCTGCCACTGCGACTGATAGTTAAGACCTTTGCCGAAGTTTTCGTGGTCGTTTTCGCCCGTGTTTTCGTTCCAGCCCCTGCCGTGAGTGCCTATGGTATCGCTGAATCTTACGCTGTAGTGCTGAGCGACCGAAATGCTTATCCAATCGGTATGAAGCGGTTGCGGATATTTGAATTCCATCCATGCCGCGCCGTCGGGTTTTTCATAGTCGTTGGTAGGCCACTGACGGGTACGGAATTCGAAAAAGTCGAGATATTTTCCGCCGTCGAAGGTCTTTAAGAACGCATCGTTAGCCAGTTCGTGACGGGTAATCATAGGTTTGCCGTTCGGACAGAACCAAAGATCTTTATAGGTATCCGTCGAGTAGAAATAGTTATAAACCGAACGTAACGATTCTGGATATCTGGTATTGTTTCCGTCGTTATGAGCAATGTAATACATTACTTTGGGAACGTTCCAGCCCTTGTTGTAATACTCGAGCATAATCGGGAACAAAACGTCGGTAACCTGCTGATATAAAACCGCGTTTGACGTATCGAGCACGATAAAATCTATGCCCGCGTACGTTAAAAGTTCGATCTGTTTTCTTATAACCCACTCGTCTTTGGAGTTATAGTATCCGAAAACGGGTTCGCCCCAGAAGTGCGCCGCGCCTACGGGAGTAGATCTCGAATTGGTCTGAAAGGCTTCGAGATCCAAGCCGTCCTGCGTGATTTTGCTTATGTCGTAAATACCCCTGTGGTTGGAGTGCTGACCGAGCGTTAAAAAGAAGAACATTCCCACATAGGATTCATCGTCGTCTTTGCCGTCTACGGTCATTATCTGCCGACCGTAATCGTCCGTTCCGACGATGTTATACCTTGTGTAGTCGAAATCGGATATGTTTCTCGTGTCTTCGACGCGAAGACTTTCGTCGTACCCTTTATACGACAAATCGTCCCCGTCCGCCGAGTTTCCGCCGTTGCATGCAGCGGCGGAAAATGCGAGCGAGCAAGCAAGAACCAAGCTTGCTATTTCTGTTTTTTTAGTTTTCATTTTTCTTTTTCCTTGAAACGATTACGGGAACGGCAATCAAGCCTAAAAGACCTGCGACGCCCGCGGTAGTCAACGAACTGCCGCAACCGCTTTCGCTCGAATCCTGAACAGCCTGAACGGTTATGTCAAACGATACGGACTGACCGAAATAGGTGAACGTAAGCGTCTGCTTGCCTTCTTTATTTCTGTTGAAACCTTCGATATCGCTTGCGGCGGGAACGATTATTTCTTCGCCGCCGTCGGCGTATTTGGCAAGTATTCTGAGACCTTTGAGTTCGAGCTTATCGCCTACCGTGAAGGTCGTTTTGTTCGGAAGCGAAACGATGGTAAGAGCGTCTTTGCTTATGTTGCCGTCGGCATCTTTAAGGAGCGGTCTCGACCAGCCGTAACCGTCGTTGTTGTAAATGGTAATCTTTTCTTTAAGAACTGCGCCTTCGATAGGTCTTGTGTATTTATAACCGTCTTCTTTACCCCAGCAGAGACTTGCAGCTTCGGCTTCGCTGAGATCTGACGTGTACCACTGGAATCCGGGAAGGAACGTTATGGTTTCGACTACTTCGGATACGCCTTCTTCATAATGGAGCGCGTTATCGTCGGGGTTGGTCGGATCGGCACGTTTGTCTACCCACGTTGCGGGTACAAGATACTTGGTATCGAGATGGATTACGAGCTGGTTAGTCCATGCCGCAAGACGGGTAACCTTACCTTCTTTTATAAGTTCGGAAACGGGTTTGCCGTTGATGAGCATGTATTCCGCGACGTAATCGAGTTTATCTGCGCCCCAGAAAGGTCTGAGACTGTCGGAAATACCGTTGAGCGTGAAGTAAACTATGAGCGATTTATGAACGCTTGCTTCGTAAGACGGAGCGGCGGAAGCGTAGTCGATACCGAGAGATTTGTAATTGGTAACGTCTTTTACTTCTATTTCGAAAGTCGCGCTCTTTTCTGCGTACTTAAGAGTGATGGTCTGTTTGCCGAAAACTCTTGAATCGAAGCCTTCGACCAAAAGGTTTTCAACCGCTATTTCCCGCGTGCTGTTGTCGCTGTATTTGGCAATGAATTTAAGACCGGTAAGGTCGAGTTCGGAATCGATTGCGAAATCGTAAATCTTCTTTTCGGGTTCGTCTTCGATATAAACTTCGGTAAGAACGATTTCGGATACGTTTACGTTGAAGCCGACGGTTTTGCCGTCGTAACTTATGGTTACGGTTCTTTCGCCGGAAACAGAGAAGTCGTACGAGCACATATCTGCCGTAACGTTAACCGTTTCGACGTCGAAGCCTTTATATTTAACCGAAAGAGTAAGACCGCTTACGTCGATTGCGTCGCCCATGAAATATTCGGTCTTGGGTTCGCCGTTAAGGGTAAGACCTTCGATAACCTTGCAAACGTTGCCGTTCTTAAGGCAGAAATACATAGGTTCGGTTACTACCGCGTTTTCGATAGGAACGTAAGTTTCGGGTGTGGGAGCGCCCCATGCGTCGGCAGAGTTGGTTACCCAGGTAAAACCGGGGAGCAGGCATATTTCCGCGCCGTTTTTAACTTCCGCCATAAATGCGGCGTCGTCGATGTGGAAACCGAAACCGTCTGCGCCGTACATAAGAATACGGGAAACTTTTTCAGCCGCGACAAGTTCGGTAACCGTTTTGCCGTTGATGGTAACGAAATCGCCTATGGTTTTGCCGATTACCAAAGATTTTGCTTTGTCTACAGTCCATAACGCTTTGAGCGAAACGTCTTTTATATCTCTGAGCCCTTTAATACCGATATAGCCGGTACCTTCGGTTCCGATAATGGGGGCGTAATCGATTCCGGTGAAATACGACTTGCCGTCGTATGCCGCAACGGTGTACGCGAGATCGCAGGTTTGGTCGAGATAAGTTACGGTTGCGGTGCCGTTGCCGACCTTTTCGTTGGTGTAACCGCCGATCATATCGAGCGTGAGAGCTTTTTCTTCGGTGGTGTTATCCGAATAGGAAACGACGATCTTTGCGCCGTCGGAAAGAACTACGTTAAGAGAATACTGTTTAAGCGAAAGGGTTACGCCCTCTTTTACCGCGATACCGGTTACGGTAGCGACGGGAACGGTTACGTTTACTTTCTGAGTAGCGGTTACGCCGTTATACGTTACGGTAACTTCTTTTTCGCCAGCTTCGGAGAAATCGTAACTTACCATTCTGTCTTTAACGGGGAAAACCGCAACGCCGCCGTCGGAATATACCGCTTTGACGGTCATACCCGTAACGTCGAATTTATCGGTCGTGAGATAATCTTTCTTCTCGGGTGCGCTTTCGATAGTAATGCTTTCGGTCTTTCTTACCAGCATTTTATCGTTGGTGCCGGGCTTATCGACAACTACGAAAGTATAGTCGCACGGAGTGGGTGCGCCCAAAGGATCGGCGTTTTTATCGTACATACGGAAGCCTTTAAGCAAGGTTACCGTTTCAAGAGTGTCGGCTGTGAACGAGCCGTCGGTGTGAAGACGAAGCGCAAGACCTTCTTTATAGTAACCGAGAAGAAATCTTGCAAGACCCGCGTTCTGAGCGTTAAGTTCGTCAAACGTTTTGCCGTTGAGAAGAACGTGCGCTTTTACGTCGGCATGAGCCGCTTCAAAACCGCCGTCGCTATACCATTTTTCGGCAAGAGTGGTGAATTTGTTATATTCGCCATAACCCGCGTTGGTTGTAAACCAGATGTTTATACCGCTGTTTTTAAGAGTGAGATCGCCGCCGTTTTCGCCCTGATAATAACCGTCGATAGGAATAAAGTACAGGTTATCCGTGGTGAATTCGCTCGTTCTTTGGGTAACGGTAACGTCTACTTCGCAAGTCATGGTAACGTTGCTTTCGGTATAAGTGACTTTGCCTTTAACGGTGCCGAGCATTGCGGGATCAACCGCTACCATGTCGGCGGTAACGTCTATTTCGGCGGCGGTGCCGTCTTCGTACGTTGCGGTGAGTTTAAGAGCGTTAAGCGTCATTTCGCTTGCGCTGCCGTTCTGTTCGACAGATACCGAACCGCTCTTGTAAGCGATACCCGTAAGAACCTTTGCGGGGGCTTCTACGGTTACGGTCGTGGTGACCGTTTTGCCGCCGTAAGAAACGGAAACGGTCTTTTCTCCTGCTTCGGAAAGATCCGCGCTGCACATTGCAGAAGTAACTTCGATAGTTTTAGTGCCGCTTGTTGCGGTAACAGCCGTTAAAGTCATACCGGCGGGATTGAAAGTTTCGCCCGGGAGATACTTCGTTTTGGAAGGAGCGGTCGCAACAGAAAGGTCATCCGTAGCGTACTGATAAGCGTTGATAGAACGATTTACATAAAGTTTAAGATCGGTAGCAAAATCGGTGCCTTCTACCTTTGTGCTTGCAGTTTTACCGAATACCCAGTCACCTGCCGTTCCCGCCGTACCTTCGTAAAGGCAGAAACCCGTTTTGAACGTAACGTATTGAATGGTGTTTACATTAACGACTCCGTTTTCGCACATGAGATACATACCGGGACCGTAAACGGCTACTCGGAACGCACGCGCTTTGCTGTCGGCTGACCATTGAGCAACGGTTTTCGATTCGGTTGCCGTAGCGACTATGATTTTATCGCCGACAAGATTTTCCATCCACGAACCGTCGGACATATTAAGTCCCTTAAAATTGAACTTTAACGCGTTATCTGCCGCGTCTGCGTTCGGTTGACCGATACTATCTTTAGGACCTTTTGAAAGGTCGATAATATCTTCAACCGATTTTTCTCCGTCGGCTGCGGCTTTGCTTACGCCGTTAAACGTAGCAAGGCTGAAAATCGTCGTTAAGGCGACGACTAAGCCGAGCATGACAACAAGTAAATTTTTGCTTGTTTTCTTTAACATATTTTCCTCCTGAAAATTATTTTAATCTGCGTATCCGCAGAAATATTCGATGCGTTATCCTTTAACCGCGCCGACCATAATTCCGTCTACGAGTTTGCGCTGATAAAGAACGAACAGTAACGCGGGGAAGAACGCCATAAACGCGCCCGCCGCCATTTTTAGATTCGCGCCCGATAAATCGCTTGCAAGCGAATCCTGATAAATGATAACCGCCAAAGTGTAGGTTTCGCGTTGGGTAAGATATACCAAAGGTCCGAAGAAATCGCTCCAGCCGCCCGCAAAAACGCCTACTACTATATAGATGAGTATCGGCGAACAAAGCGGAAGAACGAGCAGATATCTTCTGAATACGCCCGCGCCGTCGATAATGGCGGCTTCGTCCATTTCTTTGGGAATACCGCGCATAAACTGACGGAGCAGAAAGATGTTGATTGCGCCGCCGCCGAAAGCCGCGGGAATTATAAGCGGTTTAAGCGAGCCGAGCCAATCGAAGTCGTAAAACATAACGTACAAAGGTATCTGCAGAACCGTTCCGGGGATCATTATGGTGGAAAGCACGCAGGAGAAAACAAACTCTCTGCCCTTCCACTGAAGCCTTGAAAAAGCGTATGCGCAAAGCGAAGCCGATACCGGTACGAGTATCATGTTGCACCCGACCACCTTTAAGGTGTTCCAGGTGTACAGCATGTAGTTGTTTTTCGAAAAAATCGTTACATAGTTATCGAAAATGATTTTCGACGGGATTATTCTTGCCGCGTTGATATCCGTTTCGCTCATAAACGAACGGGATACAAGCAGAAAGAACGGGAAAGCGAGAAATATCGCTATAACGGTGAGTACGATATACTGTATTACCTTGATGACAACGGAATACGCTTTGGCTTTGCCTTCGCCGTTAACCTTACGGGAATCTTTCATAACGTCGGTCATCAGTCTTCACCCCCGTAAAATACCCATTTCGAGCGTTTGAATATAAGAACGGTAAGCACCGCTATGAACAGGAAGAGTACCCATGCAAACGCGCTGGCGTAGCCCATGCTCATCGACTTGAACGCTTCGTTATATATTTTTACCGCTATAAAGTACAGAGAGTTATCTAACCCCTTACCGCTGCTTCCGCCGACGATAAGCGAAGAACTTACCTGCAACGAACCGATTATGCCAGTTATCAGATTGTAGAATATAATCGGCGTGGACATAGGAATGGTTATGTTGACCAGTTTGTGCCACGCGTTCGCGCCGTCAAGTTCAGCCGCTTCGTACAACGTTGCGGGGATCTGCTTGAAACACGAAAGCCAAATAATCATGCCGCCGCCTACATTCCATACGTTCATAAATATGAAGGACGCAAGAGCGGTTTTCGTACTGCTGAACCATGTAAATTCGGGCAGACCGACCGTTTTGAGTATGTTATTCAATATACCCGAAGGACCTACCTGAAACATATCCATAAACAACAGTCCGCTTGCTACGGAAGGTATTATTACAGGCAGATAGAACAACGTTCTGTAAACGGTTATACCTTTTAATTTGAAGTTTGCCGCCTGAGCGAGCAGAAAACCGAGAACAAGATTGAGCGGTACGGACACGCCTGCGTAAATCAGCGTGTTGGATATGACTTTCCAGGTGTCGGGGTCGAGAGTAAATATCATTACATAGTTATCAAACCACACAAAGTCCTGCTGCGTGAACATATCGTAGTTTGTAAAACTGTAATATAGCGACTGCACCGCCGGATAATAGGTGAACAAGAGAACGCCAATTATGACGGGCGACGCGAACAATACTCCCGTGAAAAACTTTCGCCATTCTCTTCTGACTTTGTTTTTTCTGTGAAGTTCGCTGTTGTTCTGAACAATGTTCGAATTATTCATCTGCTTTTCCTTACATACGGATATATCTTTCTATGCTGTTAACGCAGCTCTTGATCGCCGCAGCGTAGTCCGTTCCGTTACAATAGGTGGAAATAAGACCGGATATCGTATCGCTTATATTGGTTGCCTGTTTGGGCTTTTGCTGAGCGATAAACGTGGTGTAGCAGTTCCAGTCGGGCTGACCGTCTGCGCCGCAGTTATAGGTGAAAGCCGACATGTTGCATTTTTCAAAGCCCTTGCCCCAATGGTTTTCAGGATTTGTGTAGTCAGCCATATCTTTTCTTATGGGAACGTAGTTCGCGCCGCTGTCTGCCATAACGTTCTGACCTTCTTTGGAAAGAAGAATTTTAAGGAACTGCCATGCGAGATCTCTGTTTTCGCTGCCGCTGTATACCGAGTAGCCCGCCGCGCCGCAGCCGATTTTTTCGTTCCCCTTAAATACGGGCATGGTAACGACATCGTAGAATTCGTCTACCGCCTGACCTTTATAGTAATCCTGAAGTTTGCTCGTTATGTTGGAAGACGCCTGAGAGTGGAAAAGAATGCAACCCTTGTTAGCCTGCATGCCCGCCTGCTCTACCGATATAGGAGCGGCGATGCGCTGATCTATGAGCGACTTGATGAATTTAAGAGCGTTTTCGGTTGCGTTGCTGTTGAGCGTAACCTTGCCGTTTTCATCGAAATACTGAACGCCCTGCGCCACGAAAATGGGGTTATAAACGGCTTCCCATGTGAAATACGGGTCGAGAAGATAAAAATCTTCTTTGCCGTTGTCGTCATAGTATTTACGAAGCGTTTTGCAGACCGTGAAGAAATCGTCCCACGTCCAGCCGTTTTTAACAAGGCTCATGTCTACGCCAGCAGCTTTGAAAATCGCTTTATTGTAGTGGCAGACTACTCTGTCGGCAGATCTCGGGATCATGTACTGAGCGCCGTCAAACTTTTCCTGACCCATTTTGATATATGATTCATAATAATCGTTGATATCGAAATCGCTTTCGGGGTCTTCTTTTTCAGCCTGCAGATAGGGGTCGAGATCGAGAAGGATACCTTTGTCGCTCAGCGTGAACATATCGAACGTGTTGTTGATAAGTATGTCGGGCATGTTGTCGGCGTTGAACCACGACGAATACTGCTGACTGATAGACTGAGAAAACGGCTCCAACTTGACTCTTACGTTAGGATATTTCTTCGTGAGCAGATTTCCGAGATCGGTAATTATCTTCATTTCGGACTCGTAATTGTTGACCGCAATTCTTAAAGTAGCGGTGGTTTCGGTGTCCGGATGAAGATTTACTTCATAATCATTGTTGACGGAACTGTCTTTCTTTTTCCCGCAAGCGGAAAAACTCATCATAAACAGTACCGACAAAAACACGCAAAGTATTTTTTTCATTGTGTTTATCCTCCGAAATTTATATTTTCTGTTTTTTTATTTATGCTAAGGGATCAAGGGTTTTTAACTCCCCGTCACCTGTTACCTAATTTTATATTCTGTTTGCCGTTGTATTTTGTATTATCTGGGGCATTGCGTTCTGTTTTTACGTTGCGTTTTATGCGCCCGTTGTCTTCTGTATACCGCGACAGCCTTTAACCGTAATAGTATCGGCAACAACAAAGTTTTTACTTAGCCGCGTAATCATTTACGATATTTTGCGCGCGATTTATACATTTGTTTTTGCGCGAACCGTACTTGTTTACCGTAATTTACGCGGGTAAATGCGACGGAAAAAATTAAAGTCGCTTAATTTCTTTTTTTTTACTTTTCAGAACGACTATGCTTGACAAAATTATCTGTTTTTGGTGATTTACGCGGGTAAATATGTTGGAAAATAAAAACTCAACGATTTTCCCTTTAATTTTTTGCCCTTATCTTACTTCTTTCTGTTTACGCCGACGCTTTCTCTGAAAACGGCGTTTGCTTTTACCACATACACGTCGGACGAATAATCGGCGCCGTTCTGCATGCGGTCAATAATTCTTCTGCCTATCTCGGTGCCGTAATCTTCTTTATCGAAAGAGATACTGCTGAGCGACGGAACGTAATCGCGCGAGATGATTATATCGTCGCAACCGATCACCGAAACATCTTCGGGACAAGAAAGCCCCATCTCTTTTAATGCCCGTACAGCGCCGAAAGCAGCAACGTCGTTCATTACGAACAGCGCGGTGATTTCGGGGTGAGCGGTCATCAGTTGTTTGGTAAGCTCATAGCCTGTTTCGCCCGATTCTCTGTTGAGATTTTCGTTGAACAATATGTAATCGTCGTTTTCGTCGAAGCCGAACTCTTTGCGGTGCCCGGTAAAAGTTTTACCCCTTTCGTCCGCATAAAAACGCAAGGAATCGATTATGCTGACATAACCTACTTTTTTATGCCCGAGCGATTGCAGTTTTTTCATGCAACAAAGCATTGCGCCGACAACGTCGTGATGCACTTCTATATCGCTTACGTTTGCAAAGTTGACTAAGATGGTTCCCCTGCTCTTCAGCGAATTGAGAAGTTCCTGCGAGTATACGTTTGAAGAAAAGTTGACAAGCGCGTCGAACTGCCTTTCACCTAAAAAGCGGCAAACGATGTTCGCGCCTTCCTTAAAATCGAACACGGTCATCATAAAGCCGTGCGCAGTGACGTATTTACCGATATACTGCACTATTTCCATATGATACGGATTGGTGAATTCGTTAATAACTACGCCGATGTGATAAGACAAACCCAAAGAAAGACTTCTTGCCGTGTGGTTGGGGAAATAATTAAGTTGCTTTGCCGCGGCGCGCACTCTCTCGGCTTTTTCATCTGATACCGTAAGCCTGCCCGAAAGTACGTTGGAAACCGTAGCGACCGAAACGCCCGCCAACTTCGCGACGTCTTTTCTTGTCGTCATGTCAACTCCCTTAAAAGAAATTTACCCGAGTAAACTTCTTTGTACTTTGATAGTATCACAACAAACACCGTTTGTCAATACCTATTTCAAAAAAGTTTGTGAAAATTTGAAAAAGGTCTTTTTTGGCAAAATAAAAACGACGACGATTATACTGTTTCGCCGCCGTTTTTGCGTTTTTTGTTAAATTTATGTATTGATATTTATACGCCGCTTATGCCGTAAGTTGGTTTTGCTCGGGTTGCGCGGGTTGTCTGAACGCCCAGATTGCGTTTGCTATCATCCAGAAACACATCGCGGCGTTGCCCGAACCCTGACTGAGAACAAAATCCCAAGTGGAAATATTTGCGCCAAACGCCTGACGGATATTACTCTATCCCCTTTTGTTTTCCGCTTAAAAATATGCAGGAAATCTTTCAAAATGTCGGGCTATAGGTCGATTATCGGCAAATTCGCGGCGTTTTTAATTAAACAACGTAATTTGCTTGCCGACCGTAGCGTTAGCGGGTTTCGCCTTTTCTACGTCGCCGTCCCAACTCTCGTCAACGGGAATAGCTCCCTTGGAAATCAGCGCTTTGTTGCCTTGATACGACTGCTTATCGCGACAAAATTCCGCACACCAGCCGTATTTAAGATTTTCGGCGGCACCCGTCCATGTTCCGCCTTTGTTATATTCCGAACGGACTACAACCGTTCCCGACGATTGAGCGTAAATGTATCTGTTTCTCATCATCGCAATTCCGACATTAAAACCTGCGTCAGGCTTAACAACCGAAAGAAGTAACATTTTTCCGTCTGCCACAGCGTTTGAAACTGCGCTTTTTTTCATTTTTTTCATCATTGAATCGGACAGATATTCTATTACGCGCGCGCCCGATTCCAGCGCTTGCTCTTCGGCTGCCGTATCTACCCCGCGCGCGCCGCCCGATACCACGCCGAACCCGCGCTCCGTCGTTTTTGAAACAGTGCTTCTGGTAAATTCTATATCGTCGTCGGAAACCGTACGCGAACCGACGTAACCGACATATTTGTAATTCAGCAGCTTCAGATCCCCCGCGACATAAAACATCGGCGGGCAATTATTGTTTAACTTGGATTTCAGTTTTGCGGGGTATTCTTTATCGGCGCGGGTCACAACAGTCACGCCTATGTTTTCAAGTTTGCTCAACTCGAACGAAAGGCTTGCGTTTCTGTCTATAAGCGCGGAAATACGATCGATATACTCGTCGGATAAAAATAATTGGTTCTTAAAATCCGCACGCGAAAAATTAAGAAGATCCCCCGGTTGCAGCTTTGAAACTATGAGTTTTATAGCCAAGTCGCCCCATTCCTGCGGTTCAAGGGGGGCTATACCGTCACCCACACATAACCGACTGCACAGAGTGAATATCGCATTTGAATTTGGATTCATGTTATATCTCCTTTTGACTGCTGTCCGCCAGCGCGAACGGATACACTTCTTTACAGCCCTGCTCGCATAGACGATGCCCGCAAACGGTAAGAGTCCAGCGCGAATCGACAATATCGTCGACCAATATAATCTTTTCGGGTACGACCGCATTTTCAGCCAAATAAAACGACCTGAACGCGTTTCCGCATTGATGCTCGCTGTTTTGCATTTCTTTTTGCTGTTTTGCGCTGCGTTTTTCTAAAACCTCTATAAACGTTAAGCCTAAAGAGTCAGCCAGTCGCTCCGAATAGTCACGAACTATATCGCTTCTAAGCGACGGCACACACGTGAGAAACTTTATTCCGTTTTGCTTTACAATGGAACGAAGCAATTCTGCGCCCTTTCCAACCAACTCGTTGCAAAAACGTTTATCTTTGCTGTATTTATCCCTTTTTACCAGTTCGCCGTATCCCGGGTCACCATATTTAGATATGCATATTCCCGTCTGATTGGGCACGGGTATTTTTCCCGATTCGGTACAATCGGAATAGACCCACATTTTTCGCGGTTCGATTTCTATAACCAATCCGTTGATATATTTTTCGGCAATGTGAACATATTGCAACGACGGACGCGACGGCAAAATTTCATGGCTTAAACAATTAGAGCAACAGCCGCAGTCGGAAGCAGAATGATCGTCGAGACAGTTAACTATGAATTTGCTGTAACAAGACTTTGTGCGCGCAAGCGATTTCATTTGTTCCATTTCGGCTATCCGCATTTTCGTAACAGAGTCGTAATGGTCTTTTTTATAAACAAACGGCTTGGGCGAAGCATAATAAGCAGACCTGTCTTTCATTACAAAACCGTCGTTTACCAAAAAGTCCAACGCCTTTTCAACGCGCTGTTTTCTTATGTTCAACGCGGATAAAATCTGACCGTATTTCACTCCGTCGCGGCTCTTTATAAAACCCATTATGTCTTCTGCTTCTTTTTCGGTGGGAAACGCCGTATTGATAAAATAGTTTAATATGTCTTCGTCTTCTTTTCCGAACATTAAAAAGACGTAGGCTCTGTCTATATTTCTTCCAGCTCTGCCGATTTGCTGATAATACGACACAATGTTTTGCGGCATCTGATAGTGAATTACAAATGCGATGTCGCCTTTATCGTAACCCATTCCCAACTTTATTGTGGCAACTATTACCTTAATTTCGTTCTTTCTGAAACGTTCTTCTATCTCTTTGTTTGCCTGTTCGCCGTCTGCCGATTTTTTCGAATAATACGCTTCCGCCGAAACGCCGTTTTCTTTCAGAAAAGCCGCAAGATAGTCGCAGTCACGCTGCGTTAAACAATATATAATTCCGCTGCCCGATAGTTTATTTATGTTTTCCAGTATCCATGCATACCTTTCGATTCGGCTCGGCAATTCAAGCACCTGTATGCTTAAAGACGATCTGGTAAGCGGTCCCCTTGATATGTAAACGTTTCCGCCGAGTTGTTGTTCGAGATCGTTTATGACGCGATCGTTTGCCGTTGCCGTAGTCGCAAGAACGGGAACGTTAGCAGGCAATGCAGATACGACTGCTTTTAATTTTCCGTATTCCAGACGGAAATCATGCCCCCAGTCGGATATACAATGCGCTTCGTCAACTACAAACAAACCTATTTTTATGTCTTTTATATTCTTTTGAACGTCTTCGGAAAATAAAGTTTCGGGAGTTATAAACAAGATATCCAACTCGCCCGACTTAAGCGATTCTATTATATCGGCTCTGCGATCTTTTACGCTGCTGTTGAGTACGTCGCACCGCAAGCCCATTTTTTCGGCAGCCTGAATCTGGTTGTCCATAAGAACAAGCAACGGACTTACAACCAAAGTCGTGCCACGATTTTCTTGCCGCATAAGTTTAGTGCATACAAAATACACAAGACTTTTTCCACAGCCGGTTCGCTGAACGACAAGCACTCTTTTTTTAGTCATTACGGCTTCGATTGCTTCGTACTGCCCTTCTCTGAACCGAGCGTTTTCGCCGTATAACTGCTTAATTATCTTTTCGGCTTGCGTATAAACCGCAATATCCGTTATTTTGCTTTCGTTTACGACCATTTTATCCCCCGTATTTATCGATTACGTCCTGCGACTATATGAACATGACAAACCGCATTCCGAATTATATGATACATTATATCCCGATTTTTTTCAATGCTTTTCAACTGTTTTCGGATGTAACGTTAATAGTGCCGCCTTTGAACGCGATGTTTTCTTTCCATTGCGAGCGGTGGAAAAGATAATCGAGCATATAGCATACCCAAAAATCTTTTTCGATAATAGCGTCGGTCATGCCCATTTTTGCGGCGGTATTATGGAAGAGCGCCTTCCTGTCGTTTTCGCCGAGTTTTGCTATCTTACGCATTTTTATCCCCTACAAATCTGTCTGATATATTCGTAAATCCAGGATGTGGCGGCTTTCGATTCCTGCAGCATTGCGTTTTTTTCTTCGACGGTCAACAATTTACGCAAACTATTGATTATGCTTTCGGCGATTTTGTCTTTGCCGAGTGCTTTCAACGCTTGAATTGTCAGCGCGGTCTTATAAGAAAGTTTTGACACTTCTTTATTCGTCGTCCGCTTAAATTGAATTATCGTATTGCCGAAAGCATACTCTTTATATGTTCCGTCGCTGACGTAAACCCACATTGCGGGAACTTGAGTAGACAAACCAAGCAAATTCAAAGCCGTATCTCCGCACGGAACGATTGTCCAACCGAAATTTCGCGCAATCGCATGGGCAACGTTATCGGGAATGGGCGCAACATATTCTTTTAAGAACTCGCTGTATTCGGGCTTATCGTAAACGCCGCGCAAAACTCTTCTGATTATTCCGTCGGACTCGATACGAGTTAATATTACGCTCGCTGTTTTTTTGTCGGTTATATCCGCAAAGTCTGTGGCGACAAAAACCGAGCCATCTTCCGAATTTAATATTCTTTTTTTTATAGCTCCAATATAATCGGGTCTGTTCATTACTATACCTCGTTGATAATACTATACACTTTTTTCAACAAAAAAACAAGAGTAACTGCATAAAAATCAGGAAGATATTCAATGAATTAAAAAGTACCGCCGCATTGCAAGTCGAGATTTTCGCATAGGTACAGTGGTCTGGCGTAAAGAAGAAAGCAGTATAAAAATCGTACTTTTTTGTCTTGTATATAAAAAACGAACTCAAGATTTTCTCTCGGGTTCGTTTTATTCTTGTTTGGTGCGGATAAAGGGATTTGCTCCGCATTGGTATCGCTTCGCGCTACTATGCTATCACGCCGGGGGCAGTAAACGGTGGGTGTCCACCGTTTAGCCGCAACTATTTCTTTTTTATTATCTTTTAAGTTGCGGCTGCCTGCCCGTTCAAATCCCTTTTTAGTTTAACAAAACACCAAAAGAAAAAAGCCCCGAAGGGCTTTCTTCTTTTGGTGCGGATAAAGGGATTTGAACCCCCACGTCGAAGACATCGGCTCCTAAGGCCGACGCGTCTGCCAGTTCCGCCATATCCGCGTTCGCCTGCATTTTTTTGCAGGCACTTTATTATTATACGTTTGTATCGTTTTTATGTCAACAAAATTTCTGCACGTTATACAGAAAAATCTGCAAAACATTACTTTAATAAGTTTGAAATGTGCCGATAATCGACCTATACGCCGACTTTTTATAAAAATAATCAGTCGTTTTCGGTGTCGGCGGCGGGTTCCGTCATAGTGAACGGATCAAGCACTTTATCTAAAGTTTCTTTGGTTAACAGACCTTTTTCGATAACGAGATCTTTGATTTTTACGTTGCGTTTTAACGCTTCTTTGGCAAGATCTGCCGAAACTTTATAACCGAGATACGGACACAGCGCCGTAACCGTGCCTACGCTTTCTTCAAGCAGTTCTTCGCAATGTTTTTTGTTTGACGTGATGCCCTTTACGCAATTTTCGGTAAGAGTTGCCATTGCGTTTTTCATACATGTCAACGACTCGAACAGTTTATAGAAAATGACGGGTTCGAACGCGTTGAGTTCGAGTTGCCCCGCTTCTGCAGCCAAAGTAATTGTGGTATCGTTGCCGAATACCGCAAACGCGACCTGCGAAACGACTTCGGGAATTACAGGGTTAACCTTGCCCGGCATAATGGACGAGCCGTTCTGTTTTGCGGGAAGGACGATTTCTTCAAAGCCCGTTTTGGGACCGCTTGACATAAGCCTTAAATCGTTACACATTTTGGAAAGCGAAACAGCCATGGTTTTGAGCGCGCCCGAAACGAATACGAATCCGTCGAGATTCTGCGTTGCATCGATAAGGTTTGCCGCCTGAGTGAGATTGTAGCCCGTGATTTTACCGAGTTCGGGAACGACGTTTTTAAGATATTTTTTGTTTACGTTGACCGCCGTGCCGATTGCCGTGCCGCCGAGATTAACCGAATACATTTCGGAAACTGCTTCGTCGAGCAGCCTTAAACAACGCTTGATACCCGACGAATACGCAGAAAATTCCTGACCTAACCTGATAGGAACGGCGTCTTCAAGTTGCGTTCTGCCCATTTTGATAACGCCGTCGAATTCAACGGCTTTTTGGTCGAGCGCGGCGATAAGTTTTTCGGCTTCGGCTTTAAGTTCGAGAAACATTTCGATAACCGTAAGTCTGCCCGCGGTGGGTATAACGTCGTTAGTGGACTGCGAACGGTTAACGTGATCGTTCGGGTGACATTTGTATTCACCCTTTTTGCCGCCGAGAATTTCGGTCGCGCGGTTGGCGATAACTTCGTTTACGTTCATGTTAGCGGTCGTGCCCGCGCCGCCCTGAATTGCGTCGCTTATAAAATCGCCGTCGAACTTACCCGATAACGCTTCGTCGCAAGCGGCAACTATAGCGTCGCGTTCGGCTTCGTTAATCAGCCCCGCATAACAGTTGGTGATTGCCGCCGCCTTTTTGATTTTTACTATGTTATGAATAAACTTGTCGTTCATCGGCAAACCGGTTATATAAAAGTTCTGATGCCCCCTGTACGACTGAACGCCGTAGTACGCCTGCGCGGGTATTTCCAAAGAGCCTATCGAATCGCTTTCAATTCTTTTGTCTGACATTTTTCCCTTCTTCGCCTGCGCTATGCTTTGCCGCAAGCCGTTTTATCTTTAGCGTGTATATTGTAAAACCCGCGCGAAAATTAGTCAACTTATTAAAAATAATAATATTAAATAGCAGAAAAACGCCACAAATAAAAGAAAACGGCTTTTTGTTTTATATTATTTTAAGAAAAACATTTGATTAACTTTAATATTTAATATATAATAAAAACAATATTATACACGCGCATTTTTCACCGCGACGGAGATATAAAAATGAACAAAAACATAGACGAACTTGACCTTAACATTCTTAAATTATTGCAGAACGACGCGCGCGTTCCCTACAAGACTATTGCCGAAAAACTTTCGGTTTCGGTGCCGACGGTAACGGCGAGAGTAAAAACTCTTACCGAAAAAGGTATAATCAAGGGATTTTACACCGAAATCGACCGTTCGCTTATGGGCGAAGGCATAAAGGCGTATATCGATATGGAAGTACCGCCCGCCGCAAAAGAAGAACTTTACGCTTTTCTTAAATGTTCGCCGCAGGTTTCCGAGTGCCACAGAGTTACCGGCGGTTATTCGCTTCTCATTAAGGCGTTTTTCAAAAATACCGCCGATATGGATAAGTTTCTTAACGAACTGCAACGCTACGGAAGAACGCAGACTCAGATAGTGTTTTCTTCTATAATCGAGCACCGCGGAATGCTCTCTTAAAACACAAAAACGGGCGTATAGCACCGTTATCGGCACTTTTCCGCTTAAATATTTACCGCAAAAACACAGCGCGGAAACGCAGGTTTACAAAAATCGGGTTAAAAGAGTTGAAAAAAGAAATGAAGCGTGTTATAATGCGTTTTATAAGAAACGCGCGTACATGCACGCATGTGTGAACAGGCGGACGTTAAAACAGAATTTTTTGTTTACCGCCGCGCCGTAACCCCCGCGCGTTTTGAAATAACCGCCGCGTTTTGCGGCAAAACGGAGTTAATATGATTCCTTATCCTATTTTAGCACTCGGCGACATAAAGATTTATATGTACGGGCTGATGATAGCCGTCGGCATTCTGTGCTGCTTCTGGGTGTTGTTCACCTACACAAAATTTCTTTCCGTTCCCGCTAAATACGTCGATTTCATATTTTACAACGGAATCGCTTCGATTATTGTCGGATTTATAGGTTCTGCAGTGTGGCAGGGATTGTTCAACTATATCAAAGACCTTGTGACCGACGGTCATGCCGTTTTCTCGATTAAAAACGGAATTACCGCGATCGGCGGGCTTGTAACAGGTGCGTTGACCTTTATAATCATTGCGCTGTGTTTCAGAAAAAAGTTCCCGTATCTTCTGACAAAAACCGTTATTTTTGCACCCTGCTGCATAACGATTGCGCATGCGTTCGGACGACTCGGCTGCTTTTTTGCTGGCTGCTGCTACGGCAGACCGGTTGAAGACGGCGACGTGTTCGGATTTTTGGGCGTAGTATTCCAGCCCGGCTCCACGCCTTACGACAAATACGGCGCGGTTCCCGTATATCCCACTCAATTATTCGAAGCAATCGTGCTGTTCGCTCTGTTCGGGGTGCTGAGTTTTCTTGTGCTTAAAAAGAAATTCCGCTATTCAATGCCCGTTTATCTCGTGGTATACGGAGTATGGAGATTTTTCATAGAGTTTCTGCGTGCGGACGAACGCGGCGCGTTTCTCGGTTCGCTTTCTCCGTCGCAGACCTTTTCTATTATACTTGTGCTGCTCGCAATTCCCGCCTACTTCCTCATACGGTACTTTACTAAAAAAGCCGACGAATACGATAATAAAATCGCCAACGACGGACAGAAAGAAAAATACGAAACGGTATCGGTCGATAACTGACGGCATTTACCGATAGCCGAACGACAAAACGATTTTTTACGGCTCGGGAATACTTTCCGAACCCGGAATAATTTGATAAAGGAGTAATCATTATGAACGAAAACACCAAAAAAATAAGCATATTAACCAAAGTTATCGGGCTTATAGCCGCACTTGTGGTAGGAATTGTCACTTTTATAGTAACCTTTGTATGCGCTTCGGATAAAGAAACGGGAATGCGTTTCCTTACCGCTTTATGCGCTCTTTTCGTAGGCGGATTTTTCACGATCGCAATCTATTTTCTTGTACTTGCGCTTGTAAAACGCGACCGTTTTTCGGGCGTGATTGCCTATGCAGGGGCCGCACTCGGGCTTGTGTGTCTGCTCATGTTGCTTGTTGCCTGGTACTTCGTACTTATGACTGCCGTACTCGCTTTCCTTGCGTTCTGGATGGTAAGCCTTGCGCTCTACTCTAAAAAACTGACCTTGGTTGCCGACAACGAAAAACCCGGTTATAAAACTTACGAACAGCGTAAAGCAGAAGAAGCCGCAAAGGCGGAAGAACAGGCTAAAACCGAAGAAAAAGAAGAACTTCCCGAAATTAAATCTTTCAAAGACTGATTACAAAAAAGCTTATCGGGCTTTGCGAAAGTGTTTCTCGCGTATACGAGTACACTTTGCCGTAAGCGATTTTATATTCAAATATTTACGTTTTGCTTTCGTGTTTACATATTTTGTCGCAATTAACGCGCATATTTTGTGGCAAACAACCCGATAATTATAAAAAAACATCGGGACCACTTAACTACCCGCCTGAAAGGGCAATATAAGGAATACAATGGAAAAAAGAAATCTTACGCTGCTGACCGACCTGTATCAACTTACCATGATGAACGGGTACTATCTTAAAGGCAGACACGAAAAAACCGCCGTTTTCGACGTGTTTTTCCGTCAGAACGACCTGATCACCTACTCGCTTGCGGCAGGACTAGAACAAGCGGTTAATTACATTATGAATCTTTCTTTCGGCAAGGAAGAAATAGACTATCTGCGCTCGCTCAAGCTTTTTGACGAAGGTTTTCTGAACTATCTTGCCGATATGAAGTTTACGGGCGACGTTTATGCCGTCCCCGAAGGTGTACCGGTATTCCCCGGCGAACCTATTCTTACCGTTAAAGCGCCTATCATTCAGGCGCAACTTATAGAAACGGCTATACTCAATATGATCAATCACCAGACGCTGATTGCTTCGAAGGCGGCAAAAATATGCCATGTGGCGGGCGATTCGGTTATGGAATTCGGTTTAAGACGCGCCCAAGGTCCCGACGCGGGTATTTACGGCGCGCGTGCAGCGATTATAGGCGGGTGCAACTCCACTTCAAACGTACTTGCCGGCAAGATGTTCGACTTTAAGGTTTCGGGCACGCACTCGCACAGTTGGGTTATGAACTTCCCGAGCGAATACGAAGCGTTTAAGGCTTATGCGGAAATTTATCCCGACGCCGCGCTTCTTCTGGTGGACACTTACAACACCCTTAAAAGCGGCGTGCCTAACGCGATTAAAGTATTTAACGAACTTAAAGCGCAAGGTAAAAAGCCGCTCGGCATAAGGCTCGATTCGGGCGATCTTGCTTACCTTTCGAAAGAAGCGAGAAAGATGCTCGATAAAGCGGGCTTCCCCGATACGATAATATGCGCATCGGGCGATCTGGACGAACATTCGATAAACTCGCTTAAAAACCAGGGCGCGAAAATCGACCTCTGGGGCGTAGGTACCAAACTTATTACGAGCGAAGAAATGCCCGCGCTCGGCGGCGTTTATAAACTTTCGGCAATGGAAGACGAAAACGGCGAACTTATACCAAAAATCAAACTTTCGGATAACAGCGCAAAGATAACCAACCCCGGATTTAAGAGCATTTACCGCGTTTATGTTAACGGAATGGCGGAAGCCGACGTAATTTTCCTGCGCGGCGAAAAGTTCGATACGACAAAACCGCTGACCCTTTATCACCCGCTCGAACGCTGGAAGAGCATTACTTTTGAAAACTACGAATTGAGAGAAATCACCAAGACCATCGTTAAAGACGGTAAAGTGGTTTACGACTTCCCCGCGCTTAAAGACATTGCAAAGACCGCCAAGAAAGAACTCGACATGTTCTGGGAAGAATATAAACGTATAGACTACCCGCACATTTTCAAAGTCGACCTTTCCGACGGGCTTTACGAACTGAAAACTTCTATGATAAATAAAATCAGAGGTGAAAATTGACAAGCGGCGAAGAAAAAAATCTGCAAAACGCTGCGGATATAACCGAAAAGTCGGGCGATAGGTCGATTATCGAACTATATCAGACCGAACTTAAAAGGTTATACGCCTTTGCCGCGCGATATCAGGCTGCACTGCCCGTAGACGACGCTTTACCCGAAAACGCTAAAAGGCGCGCAGTCGCGGGGGCGATTAAAGAAGTGCTTGCAGACAATAAAACTATAAATTCCGCCGAACAAGGACGAGAAATTATTTCGCGTATTAACGAAATTTTGTCGGGCGGCGGAAAAATCGACAGCGGCGATTCGTTCGATATAAACGAAGTATTGAACCCCGGGGAACTCGATCTCGAATCGCTGTGCAAAGAACTCGGAGTAATGGATTGATGTGGTACATAATACTATTTTTCGCAACGCTGATTATCGATCAGGTTTCTAAAATACTCGTCGACCAGTCGCAGGCAAACGTCGTTTTAATAGAAGGCATTCTGAACATTCGCATCAGTTATAACGAAGGCGCGTCTTTTTCTATGCTTGCGGGCAAAGAATGGGCGCAGGTTTTCTTTATTACTCTTACCGTGATCGTGCTGATTGCGGGCTTTGTTTATCTGCTTATTAAAAAACCGCGCGGCAAGTGGCTGCTCAGTTCTATCGCGCTGCTGTTTTCGGGTACGATCGGGAACTTTATCGACAGACTCGCATTCGGCAAAGTAAGAGATTTTATAGACGTTCCTTTCTTCGCAAACTTCAATATTGCGGACAGCTGCCTTTGCGTAGGCGCGTTTATGCTTATTTTTTACATTCTGTTTTTAGATAAAGATGCGATTATAAAACCGCTTAAAAAGGCAGAAAAAACAACGACAGAAAACGATAAAAGCGCCGATAATCAACCTATAGACAAAGATTCGGACAAAAACATATGAAAAACGAATATGTTTTCTACGGCGAAAAAGAACGGCTTGACGTGTTCTTGTCAAGAGCGGGCGACTTGTCAAGATCACATGCGAAAAAACTTGTGGACGACGGCAAGGTCGAAGTAAACGGCAAAACCGAAAAAGCAAGTTATTCATTGAAAAACGGCGACGTCGTTACCGCCGTGACAGACGAGCCTAAACCGCTCGACGCACACCCCGTGGATATTCCCATCGATATAATTTATCAGGACGACGACCTTGCGGTTATAAACAAGCCGCAGGGGCTTACCGTTCACGCGGGCTGCGGAACCGACGATAATACTTTGGTGAACGCGCTGCTCTACTCGCTTGATAAACTCAGCGGCATAAACGGCGTTTTAAGACCGGGGATTGTACACCGCATAGATAAAGACACTTCGGGCGTACTGCTCGTTGCAAAAAACGACAAGGCTCATTTAAGTCTTGCAAGTCAGATAGAACACAAGACCTGTAAACGGCAATATCTCGCGCTGCTTCACGGCAAAGTGAAAGACGACGGCGGAGTGATAGACACTCTTATAGACCGTTCTCAAAAGGACAGAACGGCGTTTACCGTCAGTAAAACCAAAGGCAGGCGCGCGATTACCGATTATAAAGTTATAGAACGTTTTGGCGATTATACGCTATGCGAATTTTCTTTGCGCACGGGCAGAACGCACCAGATACGCGTGCACGCAAAATATATCGGACATCCCGTTGTGGGCGACCCCGTGTACGGACCTAAAAAATGCCCGTTCAAGTTAAACGGACAACTTCTGCACGCATTCCGCATAACTTTTGTTCACCCGACAAGCGGCAAAGAAATGGTTTTCGAAGCGCCGCTGCCTGATTATTTTAAGGACGTTTTAAGCAGATTAAAAAGCGAAAACGTCTGACGAAAATGTTTTTCTTTTCGTTTTTCGGCTACGTTTTATTAAGATAACCGACCTATAGACCGATTTTTATTTATCCGACATATTAATGTCATACCGGAGATACACATATGGAAGAAGCAAGAAATTTTATCGAAGACATTATTAACGAAGAACTTGCGGAAGGCAAAGTTACCGAAGTTCACACTCGTTTTCCGCCCGAACCCAACGGATATCTGCACATAGGACATGCAAAGTCTTTGTGCCTTAACTTCGGCACGGCGCAAAAGTATAACGGAAAATGCAATCTGTTTTTCGACGATACCAACCCGTCGAAAGAAAAGACCGAGTTTGTAGACGCAATCAAAGCGGACATAGAATGGCTGGGCTTTAAGTGGTACGAAATACATTACGCATCGGACTTTTTCGATACAATTTTCGACCTTGCGGTAAAACTTATTAAAGAAGGCAAAGCATACGTCTGCGACCTTTCTGCCGACGAAATAAGAAACACCCGCGGAACGCTGACCGAACCCGGCAAAGAAAGCCCTTACAGAAACAGATCGGTTGAAGAAAACCTGCAGATGTTTATGGATATGAAAGACGGCAAATACGCTGACGGCGAAAAAGTTCTGCGCGCGAAGATCGATATGAGTTCGCCCAATATGAACCTGCGCGACCCCGTTATTTATCGCGTACTTCACGCAACTCACCACCGCACGGGCGATAAATGGTGCATTTACCCGATGTACGACTTCGCGCATCCGATATGCGACTCTATGCAAGGAGTTACGCACTCGCTCTGCACGCTTGAATTCGAAGACCACCGCCCGCTTTACAACTGGGTTGTGGAAAACACCGGCGTTACGCACAAACCCCGTCAGATAGAATTTGCAAGACTTAACATAACCAACACGGTTATGAGTAAACGTTATCTTAAAAAACTTGTAGAAGACGGCGCGGTTACCGGTTGGGACGACCCGAGAATGCCCACTTTAACGGGACTTCGCGCACGCGGAATCCCCGCGCAGGCTCTTAAAAACTTCTGCGAAGCGGTCGGCGTGGCGAAAGCAAACTCCGAAATAGAATCGGGATATTTAGAACATTTCGTGCGCGATTATCTTAACGAACACGCGGAACGCGCTATGGCGGTAATTAACCCCATAAAGGTAGTTATAGAAAATTACGAAGGCAGCGAAACGCTTTCGTTCGACTGCAAGCCGCAGACCGAAAACAGCGAAAAGAGAGAAATTACCTTCTCTAAGGAACTATACATTTCCGCCGAAGATTTTTCGGATAACCCGCCGCCCAAATTTTTCCGCTTGAAACCCGACGGATACGTTCGTCTTAAAAACGCTTACATTATAAAATGCGAAAAGGTCGAATATGCCGAAAACGGTGCTATAGACCGACTTATTTGTTCGTATTTACCCGAATCGAAGAGCGGAAACGACCTTTCGGGATTAAAAGTTAAAGGCACTATTCAGTGGGTTGACGCAAACAACTGCGAAGACGTTACGATTAAAAAATACGATTATCTGCTTAAAGACGCAGAGTACGCAAATCAGGATTTTTCGGAAAGAATGAACTACGACAGCGTTCATGTATTCGACGGCAAAGCGGAAAAATATCTTTCGGAAGTTCCCGACGGTGAAAGTTTTCAGCTTTTGCGCATAGGCTATTATAAGAAACTTACCGAAAACGGCAAAACCGTGCTTTCGGAAATCGTTTCGCTTAAAGACACCTATAAACCCGGCAAATAAGCCGCAAGAAAATTACGCGCATTCTCGGTCTTGCGACGTATTAAGCAAAAAACTGCCGCAACGTGAATAAAAAAACGGCAAACGGGCGGTTTTTTGCGCCGAATTTTGATTGTTTGATGAAATTTTCCGCAAATCGTATTGACAAAAGTGCCATACGGTATTATAATAAGTTTGTACAAAGTCGATAATTATATTGCTTTGCAACTCGGCGAGAGCCGAAAGAAGGTAGATTATGTATTGGATAGCAGATATTCTTATGCTCGCATTCGTCGGGATACTGTTGTATCGCGGCATCAGATACGGGTTTACGAACACCTTTTTTACATTTTTCACGGCGATTTTGTGGATTGTGCTTGCCATCGCTTCTTCTGCCGCGCTCGTTTTCTTCGTGCTTAAGCCGATAGGCGTTATGCAGGACGTTGCGAACGCTTTCCGCGGTGCGGGCGACGGTTTATGCTCGTTCTTCGCATCGCTGGGCGTTACGGGTATTCAACTGCCCGAACTTGAAGCGATCAACATTTTTGCGGGTACCGGTTTCGAGGCGGTCGATATCAACGGTTATATCGTCGGTCAGTATTTCGGATATCTGCTGTTTACCGTTCTTCTCTTCGTTCCATTCTACATTTTCTTTTTGTGGGTCGGTCGTCAGTTCGAACGTTTCGTAAGATGGGTAAGATCGCACAACAAATTTTTCAAAGTCTTCGGAAGTATTCTCGGCGGACTTGTAAACGGTGCGATTGCCTGCGCGGTAGTTCTCGGCGTATACTGGTTGATCGGTGCGCTTAACGGAAGCGGTTTGTTCACTTACTCTAACGAAGTTCTTCGCGCCGCGCCTATTTCGGGTTTGATTTATAAATACAACCCGCTTTACGGAATACTCGGCGAAAACGGCGTGCTTGCGGAAACCGTAGGAAATATCTTAAACGGTAACTTCTTAAAGAAATAATTCAATACTATGTATATAAAAGACGATGCTGGTTTTACGGCATCGTTTTTTTTGGTGTTTTGTTCGTTTTGTTATATTTACCATTCGTTTAATAACGGCGCGAAGTTTACACCTCGCATTATATCGGGATTTATTCTTTATACCCCGCGTTTATACCGGACTTGATTTTTGATTTAGCATGCGTTTCTATTTTAATATGCGTTTAATAATTCTTGTCTGCATGTCTACGGGGAGCGCGGCAAGCAGTTTCAGAAGCGGGTTACGATTTACGGAATAGGCAAACTTAGGGCTTTTTTTGCTCACGATTTTAATGGTTTTTTGCGCGATTTTCTGCGGCGGTACACTTTTTGCTTCTACGCTGTCTACAATCTTTCTGAAGTTTTCGGCATTGCATTTATATAATTGAGTCTTTTCGCAAAAACGGTCGAGCGCGGAAACGGAAGCCCCCAGCATATTTGTTTTTACCGCGCCCGCGCGTATTACGGAAACGGAAATTCCGAGCAGTTGCAACTCCATTCTGAGTGCGTAGGCGTATTTATCGAGCGCGCCTTTGCTTACGGCGTAAATACCCGTGAACGGGAGCGGATCAAGCGGCGCAAGTTCACTTGTTACGATGACAATTTTACTGCCCGACGTCAGCAACTGCACAGCCGCTTTGTTTACAAGATACACACCGAAAAGGTTGATAGCAAAAATTTTTTGAAAATCGGCGGCGGGCATTTCTACAAGCGAGTCGAGCATATAAATACCCGCGTAATGCACAACCGCGTTCAACCGATCGGTTACGGCGGCGACCTTTTTAATTGAGTGCTGTACGCTGAGCTCGTCGGTTACGTCGCACTCTATGGGAATTATTCCGTCTACCGCGTTTTCTACCCGTTTATCGAGCGCGAATACCGTGTAACCCTGACTTTTGAAGAGTTCAACCGCGGCTTTGCCCATTCCGCCGTATGCCCCCGTTATAAGCGCAAATTTATCCATTGTTTTTTGTTTCCTTTTTGATTTTTTCAAGAATTTCCACGTCGGCGGGACAAAACTTAAAGCCGTCGATTTCGGCTGCCGTTATCCACTTAAGCGCGTTATGTTCGAGCAGTTGCGGCTCTCCTTTGGCGGTTACGTTGAAAACGGTGAGTTGCACGGTGATATCGGGATATTCGTGCGTGACTACGCAAAATTCTTTATCTACCGAAATATCAAGGTTTAATTCTTCTTTGCACTCGCGCACAAGAGCTTGCGGCTTGCTTTCGCCTTTTTCTACCTTACCGCCTGCGAATTCCCATAGCAGACCGCGCGGCTTGTTTTCGGGGCGTTGACATATTAAAAATTTTTCGCCGTTTTTTATCAGCGCGGCAACAACTTCAGTCATTTCATTTACCTGTTTTTTCTTCATGTTACACTAACCCGATTATTTTTGCAAAAAAAATCACCTTAGATCGGTGATTTCACTTAAAAATTCGTCGACGGCGCGGTTGAATTCTTCGGGGCGTTTGCTTGCTATAAAGTGATTGCCTTTTATAAGCGTAAGTTTTGCATTTTTTATACTACCCGCGATTTCTTTGGTATGCGCGTCTTTAACCATATCGCTCGTACCGCAGATAACCAGTGTCGGCGCGGTTATTTTTGATAGTTCGGTCGGTTCGATATTCGGCTCGTTTACCATAAGACCGAGCATTTCGGCGTTCTTTTTGGCGCCCTGCGACTTTTTTGCAAAGCGTTTTGCGATTTTATAGCCGAGTTCGATAGGAATCTGCGTGGAACGTTTTATGCCTTCAGGGTTAAGATTGCCGCCGTTGAGAATTAACGCCTTAACCATTTCGGGGTGTTCCATGGCAAAGGTCATTGCGATATTCGCCCCGTCGGAAAAGCCTAAGATTATAGCGCTTACAATATCGCGCTCGGTCATAAAATCGTATAAATCGCAAGAGAATTGTTTGATTGTAAACGGTTTTTCGCCGCGCGGAGATTTTCCGTGCCCCCTTGTGTCGACGGCGATGACGCGATACTTTCTTTGAAAATAATCGGTCTGATTTTTGAAATAAGTCCCGTCTTCTCCGTTACCGTGCAGAAATATGAACGGGGTTCCGCTGCCCTTTTCTTCAAAATATAATTGTATATCCATTTTAATTCCTTCTTTTTATTAAGAGCAGTTGATTTCAGCTGCCTGTTTATATTACACCAAATTATATTTTTTCGCAAAAAAAATCACCGCTTTCGCGATGATTTTATGTTTTTTGTTTTGTTAATTACTTTACGCTCTTAACGATATCGGTGATTTCGCTTGCGTAAAGAATCGACATAGGAACTACAAGGCAGTTACCCTTAGCGTATCCTTTTTCAACAAGAGCGTTATACATCTTGTTTACGTCTTCGTCTTCGGTAACGCCTGCAACGAGATCACGAATCATCTTATTGTCTTTATAAGCCTGAACGAGTTCTTTAGTCGCTTTGAATTCAATGATCAGAGCGGAAGAAACGCCGTTGCTCTTCTTGGTGAAAAGATGAAGTTCAACTTCATATTCTTCTTTTTCAAGTTCTTCTTTAATGGTTTCGGAAACGCCTTCAAAAGAAGAATTTACTTGCCATTCCGCTTTTTCGAAAGCCGATTTGAGTGCGCCGTATTTGTTGGAACAAGCTACGAAGCTGAGTGCAGATACTACTACGAGCAATAATGCCGTAACTTTAGAGAGTTTTTTCATTGTTGTTTACTTCCTCCATATTTTGTAACCATAGTTTATCACATTTTTTTCACAATATCAACACATTTTGCCTAATTACTAAAAAAAATTTTTCAACTATTATTGAAAAAATAAAACACCGCCGTAAACGGCGGTGTAATTTTGAAAATTTCGGTATAAAACAAGAGATTATCTCTTGGAGAACTGCGGAGCTCTACGCGCTTTCTTCAAGCCGTATTTCTTTCTTTCTTTCATTCTCGGATCTCTGGTGAGATAGCCTTCTTTCTTAACGGCGGA